>DMIX01000035.1 GCA_003451975.1 Propionibacteriaceae bacterium | reverse complement strand
GCACCAGGCTGGTCGGCATCGTCACCGGGAATGGGTGCCAGTCGGCCCAGTCCTCGGCGTAGTGGTCCCACAGCGGCAGGTTCAGATACCAGCCGCGGCCACCGGGACGCACCATCCATTCCCACGCACGGTCCGAGACGGCGACCATCGCCAACCCCGGCGGCGCGCTCAAGCACTTCTGCGACGCGCTCGTGCAGATATCGATCCCCCACTCATCTACCGGCAGCTCCGTGCCCGCCAAAGAGGAGACTGCATCCACCATCATCGGCACGCCGGCTATCCGCGCCGCCTGCGCGATAGCGCGGACCGGATTCAACACACCGGTCGACGTCTCCAGGTGCACGCTCGCCACCAGCGCGGCGTCGGGATGCTGCGCCAACGTCTCCGAGAAATCGCACGGCGCGAGCGGCGTGCCCGGCTCGGCCTTGACTTCGATTACCTGCGCGCCGGCGCCGCGGATGATTTCGATCAGCCGGTTGCCGAACATCCCATTGTTGCCGGCGATCACCTTGTCCCCATCGCGCAGGTAACTGCTCACCGCCGCGTCGTTGCCCAACGACCCGGAACCGGCCAACAGGAACATCCGGTGTGAGGTCTGCATCACCTGGCGAAGCAGGTCCAAGGTCTCGTTATGGATCGCTGTCCACTCGGTTCCATAGTGCGCCCGCACCGGTTCACCCATTACCCGCAGCACGTCCTCGCTCACCTCGGCGGGCCCGGGAATCATCAATCGCAATGTCATCGTTTCTGTCCTCCACTCTTACGGTTTTGCTCGATTGTGACTACACTGTACATCCAATTCGGAATTCTGCCAAGACCCGGGGGCACACTGGCCTCCGTCAGTCGAGCAATCGTGTGCCCAAAAAGGGCACCGGCATTCCCGCAGCCTGCACAGGCACACTGCCGGGAACGCTGGTGCCCCGTTCCGCTCCTATGTGAGTCCGCTCTTTAGATCAGGCGGCCGGCCCGATCGCCCTCGAGCACAGCCTCACGGATCCGTCCCATCTTGGCGCAATCGCCGACGATGTGGACTTCTGCGCAGCCCAGGCGCAGCGTCTCGCGCATGTCGACCGCTGGGCGACTGCCCGTAGCAACCACCACCGACTCAGCCGGCAGCGTCCACCAGCCCGCAGGCCCCTTCACTTCCAGCGTCTTCTCGTCGATCTGCGTCACCTGACTGGACGTGTAGTACTTCACGCCCTTGCGGTCGAGCAGGCTGTACATCTGCATCTTAACGTTGTTGATGTACTGCTCGGTCATCAGCGCGGGCAGAATTTCGACGATCGTCACTTCTTTGCCCGCGTCCGCCAAGTGGCACGCCGTCTCACAGCCCACATCCCCGCCGCCGATGACGACGACGTGCTGCCCTGTGACGATTCCGCGGTCACGCAGCGCATCGATGGCGGTCACAACGTGGGACTGCTTGATACCCGGAATGTCCGGCGCCGCCGGGATACTGCCGACCGCGAGCACGAGCGCATCGGGCTTCTGCGCCTGCACCATGGCCAGGGTCACCTCAACGCCGGTTTTGACGGTCACCTTGGATTCCTTCAGGGCCCGCTCGTAGTGCGCGAGCAGCAAACGAACTTCGGCCTTACAGTCGGGACGGGAGCCGGGATACAGCATGCCGCCCAGGTAGGGCCGTCCTTCGTACAGGGTGACGTCGTGGCCTCGTGCGGAAGCCACCAGCGCCGCGTTGATGCCGCCCGGTCCGCCGCCGACGACCGTCACCTTCTTCTTGCGGCTGGTCGGCTGAATCGGCTCTTGTGCCTCCTTGAGCAGATACGGGTTAACCGTACAAATCAGTGGCTCCGCGAACCAGAGTTGGTGGTGGCAGACATTGCAGCGGATACATGGACGGTAGTTCTCGCCCTTCTGCGCCTTGTTCACCCAATGCGGTTCCGCCAGCAGCGTACGCCCCAGCGCGAACATGTCGCACTTGCCCTCCTGCAGGAACTGCTCGGCCTCATCGGGCACGATGATCGACCCGGTCGCCATGACGGTGATGCCCGGCAGCGCCTCCTTGATCTCGGCAGCCAACGGCACCAGCGTGTTACGCGGCACGTACATGCACGGCACTGACGGATATGGGGACAGGCGCTCCACTGTTGTGTTCAGCGTCCCGACGTGCGCGTAGGCGATGCCTTCGTCGGCCATGCGCTTGACGACGGCGATGGACTCCGCACCGCCGCGGATGCCGCCCTCGATATCCTCCCAGGCGCTCATCTTGAAGCCGAGCGGAAAGTCATCGCCGGCCTGCTTGCGCATCGCGCGGAAGATCTCGACGGGGAACTTCATCCGTGCCTCGAACGAGCCGCCGAATTCGTCGGTGCGCTTGTTCATTGCCGGCGAGATAAACTGCCCAATCAGATAGCCGTGGCAACCGTGAATCTCGACGCCGTCATAGCCGGCCTCGCGCGCGCGGCGTGCCGCCTGCCCGAAGTCCGCGATAATCCGCCAGATCTCGTCCAGTGTCAGTTCGCGCGGCCGCGATGCGAAGTTGGGGCTGTGCATGGAGACCGGCGCGGCCTCCCCGAACTTCCCACCGAAGATAGCGCACTGCACGAACATCTTGCCACCCGCTTTGTGGACCGCGTCGGTCATTCGCTTGTGGCTGGGAATTTGGTCGTCGGAGTTGATTGCCATCAGCGGGCGCCCGCGGAGGATATCCGAAAGCACGCTCGTTGCCGCCGTGAACGGCGAGATAATCAGACCCACGCCGCCTTTCGCGCGTTCCGCAAAATAGGCGATTTCCTCATCCCCCCACAGCCGCACCGGGTGGGCGAGATCCGTCCCCATCGGTGCCATGGCCAGGCGATTCTTGATCTCTAGCTTCCCCAACGTGATCGGGCTGAACAATTGCTTGTACTCCATCCTACTCTCTCCTTGTTTTGGTGACATTATGACAACAAAGTGGTCGATGACCTAGAATATGCTGGGCGGGACCAGGCAGCGTTCCATCCACCCGATGGCCTCTTCGATATGCCGTTGCCCGTCGCTCAGCGAAAAACAACCATGCCCGGGGAGGAATACGTCCACTCCTAACCCTGACAGATCGCGAATACTTTTCAAGTGTGCTTGAAGATCGCAATCCCAAATGCTCTGTAACAGAATCTTGCCCCCAAAGAACAGCGCATCCCCGCAGAAAAGATAGGTCTTGCCGCCGTCCTCCATCGTGAACACCACATGGCCGGACGAATGGCCGGGCGCATCCAGAGACTTGATGCGCAGATCTCCCACGTGCACGATCTGCCCATCGGCCAGCTCTACGTCCACCGGACAGGGCTTCAGACGATAGTCGGCCTCGTAATAGCCGCCTTTCTTACCCATGTCCAGGCCACACTTCGCTTCGTCTGCGGTTCTCAACCATTCGGCGCCCACTTTGGAGGCTACAACCTGCAAGCCGGGGATCGCCTCACGCAACTGCGCCGCGCCACCAACGTGGTCAGCGTGAAAGTGCGTCAGAAACAGATAGCGGATGCGTTCCAGGGCAAACCCATGGTTCCTGATGTTCTCCAGGATCGCATTCACACCAAGTCCCGTTCCGGCATCCACCAGAGCCAGCTCACTCCCACCGTCAATCAGATAGATATGACAATCGCTCGCGTGGGAAATGCCGATACCCGCTCCCCCACTGCCAACCAGATATACCTCGTCATCCAATTGCATTGCGTCCTCCTTGCTCACGGCGAACCTGCCAGCCCTGGATCGCTTCAGGTTTGCTTAGCACTTCGAAATCGACTCTGCCTCAGGGTACCCGTAAATTGTCGCCGGTCTGCGTGCATCTCAAGCACGCTGCTTGTAGATGGCCACGACGAGCAACACCACCACACCTTTGATCAGTTGCTGGTAGAACACGCTCACACCCAGGATAACCATGACGTTGTTGATGAGCATCAGAATAATCACACCGGCGAGCGTTCCGAACAGATTGCCGCGTCCTCCAAACAGGCTGGTTCCGCCGATGACGACAGCCGTGATCGAATCCAGCTCCATACCGTTTCCGGCGAGCGGGTCGCCGATACCCATTCGTGCCGTGGCGATCAATGCCGCGAGCGCCACCAGGAAACTGCCCAGGCAGTACACCAGGATTCGGACACGCCCGACCTGAATACCGGAACGACGCGCCACCTCAGCATCCCCACCCACAGCATACACCGCTCTCCCGAAAGGTGTGCGGTACATGAGCAATACGCCCAGCGCAAAAATGATTACCAGATAGATGACCGGCAGGGGCACCGGCCCAACCGAACCGTAATAGAGCACATCGGCCATGCCGGACGCCACGCCGCCCTTCGGCACAGTCGCGTAGGCATAGGCCGCCCCCTGTAGAATCAACGACATTCCAAGCGTGGCAATAAACGGAGGAACACGCCCACGCGTGACGATCAAGCCGTTCGCCAACCCGACTACCAGCCCAATCAGCAGCATCAACAGCACGACCGGCAGCAACCGCTCCGGCTTGCCATCCATCAGCCCGGCACACAGCAGACTGATCAGCGTGACC
>DMIX01000002.1 GCA_003451975.1 Propionibacteriaceae bacterium | reverse complement strand
CGGTCGGGTTGATGCGCTCGCCGACGATGACGGTCGGTCCGCCTCGTTCGATTGTTACGGTCTTTTTCTTGCCTTCAAGCACGGTTTTCATCGTCGTGCCGTGTCTCCTTTCTCGCTTCGAACGTTCTGGTCTTGATTGGGTGTCCGTGATGGTTGATTATAACACAGCCCTTACGTTTCGCCCAGATAAGCCTTGCGCACGCGCTCGTCCTGCAGCAGTTCTTGGGCGGGGCCGGCGAGGACGATCGAGCCGGTCTCCAGGACATACGCCTTGTCGGCGAGCCGCAGCGCAGCCCGAGCGTTCTGCTCGACGAGAAGAATCGTGACGCCCTGGTCGTTGATCTGCTGGATCGTGTCGAAGATGGTCTTCACCAGCATCGGCGCCAGCCCCAGCGAGGGCTCGTCGAGCAGCAGCAGCTTCGGGTTGCCCATCAGTGCGCGTCCGATGCACAGCATTTGTTGTTCGCCGCCGGAGAGCGTCCCGGCGATCTGTCTGCGTCGCTCCTTGATGCGCGGGAACAGCTCGAACACCCGTTCCAGATTGGCGGAGATCCGCGCGCGGTTCGAGCCGAGCCGGTACGCACCCATGTTCAGGTTCTCCTGCACAGTGAGCGTCGAGAAGATCTTACGGCCTTCCGGGGCGTGGCTGACGCCCATCTCGACGATGAGGTGCGCTGGGATATTCCCCAGGCGTTGCCCCTGGAAGGTGATCGTCCCCTCGCGCGGGCGGACCAGCCCGGAGATCGTGCGCAGCGTGGTACTTTTGCCCGCGCCGTTGGCGCCGATGAGCGTCACGATGTCTCCCTCTTCGACCGACATGGTGATGCCCTTCAGCGTGTGCACGCGGCCATAGTAGGTGTGCAGGTTGGTCAGTGACAATAGTGCCATGTCTCAGTCCTCATCTCTTCCCAGATAGGCCTCGATGACTTTGGGATCCGCCTGAATCTGCTCCGGAGGCCCTTCCGCGATCTTCTTCCCATTGTCCAGTACGATGATGTGGTCCGAAACGCCCATGACGACCTTCATGTCGTGCTCGATGAGCAAAACCGTAGTTCCGGAATCGCGGATCTGCTTGATCAGCCGGCCTACTTCCAGGGTCTCCTGCTCGTTCAGCCCGGCTGCCGGCTCGTCGAGGATGAGCAGCGTTGGGTGGGTAGCCAGCGCCCGCGCGATCTCCAGGCGGCGCTGGTCGCCGTACGGCAGATTTCGGGCCAGCTCGTGGCGGCTCGCCTCCAGGCCCATGAAGGCGAGCTGCCGGTTCGCCTCGGTAATGATGTGGTTCTCCTCGGAGCGCTGCGTGGGTGGGCGGAAGATGGCGGCGAGCGCCCCGGCGTGGGTGCGACAGTGCAGACCGGCCATGACGTTCTCCAACGCGGTCAGGTTCGCAAACAACCGGATCGTCTGGAACGTGCGCGCGATCCCGCGCTCGGTGATCTCGTGCGGACGCAACCCGTTGAGCGGTTGCCCGCGGAAGTGCACCGTGCCGTTCGTCGGGGGATAGATGCCCGTGATCACGTTGAAGATGGTCGTTTTCCCGGCACCGTTCGGGCCGATCAGCCCGGCGATCTCGCCCTCGGCGACGTCGAACGACAGGTGGCTCAGCGCCAGCAGCCCCCCGAACATTTTCGTGATGTCGTTGAGTTCCAGCAATGCCATGCATGTCCTCCTGAAGCGATTGGCGGCGGTCAGAGTGCGGGTTCGTCCAGCGCAGAATCGGCGGAATCCTCGATCTCGAGCTTCAGCCGTCGACTCGGCCACAGCCCGGCGGGACGCAGGATCATCATCACGACCATCGCCACACCCAACCAGGCGTCGCGCCAATCCTTGAGCGGGCGGAAGATCTCCGGCAGGACGACCATACCGAACGTACCGACGAAGACGCCGGTGATCGAGCCGGTGCCGCCCAAGACGACGATACAGAACATGATGACCGATTCCAGGAAACTGAAGTTCTCGGGGGCGATCACCCGGTAGCGGCTGGCATACAGCAGCCCGGCGATGCCCGCCCACGCCGACCCGATGACGAACGCGGCGACCTTCACCTTGACCGTGTCGACGCCCATCGCTTCGGCGGCCAGTTCGTCCTCACGCACGTAGTTCCACGCCCGGCCCAGCCGCGAGTTCTCCAGCCGCTGGATCACGAAGATCGACAGGACGACGAATATCCAGATCAGATAGTAATACTGCAGCGGCGTTTTGATGGTGAATCCGAGAATCTCGGGGCGAGAAATTCCGGAAAGGCCATTCGGGCCTCCGGTGATGCCGAAGATGTCGTTCTTCAGGGCGATCCGCACGATCTCACCGAAGGCAATCGTGACGATGCACAGGTAGTCGCCACGCAGATGAATAATCGGTCGCGTCAGGACGAAAGCGAACAGCCCGGCCATCACCGCACTCACGGGTATCAGCCATAGAATCGGGATGCCGAAATGGATGTTCAGGATCGCCGCGGTATACGCGCCGATGCCGTAGAAGGCGGCGTGCCCCAACTGGAACATGCCCGCGTACCCGACGATGACGTTCAGACTGAGCCCCAGGATGATGTAGATG
>DMIX01000406.1 GCA_003451975.1 Propionibacteriaceae bacterium | reverse complement strand
CCGTCGAAGTCGGCGTTGAAGGCGGTACACACCAGCGGGTGGAGCTGGATGGCCTTACCCTCGATCAGTTGCGGCTCGAAGGCCTGGATGCCCAAACGGTGCAGAGTTGGTGCACGGTTCAGCAGCACCGGGTGTTCGGCGATGACCTCTTCGAGGACATCCCACACCACCGGACGCTGACGCTCGACCATGCGCTTGGCGCTCTTGATGTTCTGCGCCAGGTTCAGATCGTCCAGCCGCTTCATCACGAAGGGCTTGAACAGCTCCAGAGCCATGTTCTTCGGCAGACCGCACTGGTGCAGNNGCCCTGCTTGCCCTTGAGCATGTCCGAGATCGACTTCAGCGGACGGTTGCCCGGTCCGGTGACCGGACGTCCGCGACGGCCGTTGTCGAACAGCGAGTCGACGGCCTCTTGCAACATCCGCTTCTCGTTGTTGACGATGATCTCCGGTGCGCCCAGATCCAGCAGCCGCTTGAGGCGGTTGTTGCGGTTGATCACGCGACGGTAGAGATCGTTCAAGTCGGAGGTGGCGAACCGGCCACCGTCCAACTGCACCATCGGGCGCAGATCCGGCGGGATGACCGGGACGGCATCCAGCACCATGCCCAGCGGGGAGTTGGTGGTGTTCAGGAACGCCGAAACCACCTTCAGCCGCTTCAGGGCGCGGGTTTTACGCTGGCCCTTGCCGGTCTGAATGATCTCACGCAGGTTCAGCGACTCGGCCGCCAGGTCGAAGGTCGCCAGGCGGTTCTTGATGGCCTCAGCACCCATATAGCCGGCGAAGTACTTGCCGAAACGGGCCTTCATCTCGCGGTAGAGGATCTCGTCGCCCTCAAGGTCTTGGACCTTGAGGGACTTGAACCGGGTCCACACCGCTTCCAGGCGATCCAACTCGCGCTGAGCCTGAGTCCGCAGCTGCTTGAGCTCACGTTCACCGGCATCGCGGACGCGCTTCTTCACGTCAGCCTTGGCGCCTTCGGCTTCCAGCTGAGCGATGTCCTCCTCCAGCTTCTGCAAGCGGGTCTCGGCATCCACGTCACGACGGGTCTCGATCTGCTTGCGCTCAACCTCGACCTTCGCCTCCAGTGACGGCAGGTCGCGGTGGCGAGCTTCCTCGTCGACGGCGGTGATCATGTAGGCAGCGAAGTAGATGACCTTTTCCAGATCCTTCGGTGCGATGTCGAGCAAGTAGCCCAGTCGGCTGGGAACACCCTTGAAGTACCAGATGTGGGTGACCGGAGCGGCCAGCTCGATGTGGCCCATCCGCTCACGGCGCACATTGGAACGGGTGACTTCGACGCCACAGCGCTCGCAGATAATGCCCTTGAAGCGCACCCGCTTGTACTTGCCACAGTTGCACTCCCAGTCCCGGGTAGGACCGAAGATCTTCTCGCAGAACAGGCCGTCCCGCTCGGGCTTCAAGGTCCGGTAGTTGATGGTCTCGGGCTTCTTCACCTCGCCGTGGGACCATTCCCGGATTTGATCGGCAGTCGCCAGGCCGATCCGCAGTTCGTCGTAGAAGTTCACGTCTAGCACGTTGCTTCTCTTTCTCCTGAGGTCAGGAAATTCGTGTGGTCTGAGTTGTCTTGTGACTGAGTTGGGGCAACTCAGACTTCGTCAACGCTGCGGAAGGAATCCGCACCGGGACGACGGGAAAGGTCGATACCGAACTCTTCGCTGGCTCGGTAGTCGTCCTCGGAATCGCGCAGTTCCACCACGGTGCCATCGCTGGAGAGGACCTCCACGTTCAGGCACAGGGACCGCATTTCCTTGACCAGAACCTTGAACGACTCCGGAATGCCGGGTTCAGGGATGTTCTCGCCCTTCACGATGGCCTCATAGACCTTCACCCGTCCGGGCACGTCATCGGACTTGATGGTGAGCAGTTCCTGCAGCGCCCAGGCGGCGCCGTAGGCCTCCAGTGCCCACACCTCCATCTCACCGAAACGCTGCCCGCCGAACTGAGCCTTACCGCCCAGCGGCTGCTGGGTTACCAGACTGTACGGACCGGTCGCGCGGGCGTGGACTTTATCCTCAACCAGGTGGTGCAGTTTCATGAAGGTCATATAGCCGACGGTTACCGGTTGGTCGTAGCGGTCGCCGGTCTTGCCGTCGCGCAGCACCTGTTTGCCGATAATCGGCACGGGATTGCCAGTTTCCAACATGATGTTTTGGGCGGCTTTGTGCAGGTCTTCCATGCTCAGGTTCTGGTCCAGCTCAAGCCCGAGCGACTTCACCCACAGGTTCAGGCAGGCGCGCACAGCGCGTTCGTCCTGGGCGTTGCGTTCGCTGACAGGGATTTTGTCCTCAGGGAATGCGGTGATTCCGGCTGGGTCGTAGCCTTCAGCTTTCAGCCATTCGTACAGCGCGGTACGGCGGGCAAACAGGTGATTCGCCATCAATTCCTGTACGTCGATACAAGTGTTTGCCAGTTTGTTCGCCAGATAAATCAGGCGGGCTTCTTCATCATCTTTGAGATCCTCGGCACTGTAAGCGTTCACGCTGTCCAGCCATTCCCAGGCTTTCTCACCGGTCACGCGCCAGGCTTCATTGATCATCCAGGCGCGCGCCAGTTCGGCTTCAATTTCTTCTTCGCTCGCTCCGTCAAATACCGGCGTGATAGCGCGGAAGCCAAGGCTCTCTGCCGCCCAACCCAGGTGGGTTTCGAGCACCTGACCAATGTTCATA
>DMIX01000199.1 GCA_003451975.1 Propionibacteriaceae bacterium | reverse complement strand
CTTCCACCTGTTCGCGGACAGCTTCCAGCGAAATGCCCATCGATTCCAGCGCCTTCGCTGCGACGCCTTCGCCCTCATGGATCAGCCCGAGCAGCAGGTGCTCGGTGCCGATGTAATTGTGATTGAGCATGCGCGCCTCATCTTGGGCGAGCACGATCACGCGCCGCGCGCGGTCGGTGAACCGATCGAACATGGGAGTAACTCCTTCATCGAACTGCCGGGCAGCCGTCGTGCTGAATCCTCCAGGGATGGGCCCGTAGGAGTCTTACAACTGGTGCCTTCAGTCTAGTTAACCCCGGACCGGCTCAAAGAAGTCCCGTGTTCGCCCCCGGCTCAATATTCCCCGAGCCGGGGGCGACGCGGCGATCAGCTATGCGCGCGCTCGTACGCCTCGCGGACCTCGGCCGAGACCCGACCACGGCTTGAGACCTGCATGCCCTGGGCGATGGCCCAGGCGCGGATCTCGGTGGCGGCGGTACCACCGGACTTGCGGCGCGCGGAGCCACGGCGGGCGCTCCGGTCCCGCTCTCCGGCGGCAATGAAGGGCGCGAATGCTTCGCGCAATTTTTCGGCGTTGGCGGCGGACAAATCGATCGAATAGGCGATGCCATCAAGGGCGAACGAGATGGTCTCGTCAGCTTCGCTGCCGTCAAGGTCGTCGGTGTGGATGACCTGGACTCGCTTGGCCATGTTGATCCTTTCCATACTGCCACCCGAAGGGGATGGCGGTTTTTTCCCCAATGCGTTCCTGAATCATATACCTGAAGACATATGAGGCAAGTCAAATCCAATATTGGAGCGATTCTTCAGAACACTGTCAACAACTCACCACCATGGGGTGGGATCAGCGCCTATAAGGTGGAATACTGAGTACGCCGTTCACATGATTCCAGGCCAATCACGTACCTACGTAGTTTTGCACCGTAGTGCAGTCGGGACCGGTCACGGTGAACCGAGTTGCGGGAACTGTCGGAGAATACTGCGCCCATAGCAATGGCGTTCGGGGCGAAAAAACCGACTACAGCTCGAGCCCGTCCGTGCCGGAAGGGCGAGCCCGGTGAGGCTCAGGCGTGCTTGCGTTCCTCGGATTCCGGCACCGGCGGATTCGCCAAGGCCTCTAAAAGCACCACCGTCGGATAGCCATCCTCAGTCCACAGATCAACGTCAGTGGACCCGGAGTCATTCACTACCGGCAAAGCCACAACATCGGCATCGAGCAGCTCTTTGACGTCAGCAAGGCTGCTTCGCACTTGTTCCAGCTCAGCGGTTCGCTGCGTAAGCTCGACCGCCAATGCCGCCTTGTCGCCGCGCAAAGCTGCGGCTTCACGCTGCAGCTCGGCCGTTGCCGCGCGGCTGATCCCCAGCTCGCGCACCAGTTCGTTGTTCCGAGCGCTCAACACCGTAACCACGCCCAGATTGAGGCGGGTCGCCTCCCGCAACAGCTCCGATGCCCGTTGGGCATCACGCGCCTGTTCGGCGAGCAGGGTGGTCCGAGTGATTCTCACCTCGCGCCACGCGAAAACCGCTGCGAGCACACCACCGGCAACACTAAAAACCAAGCCGACCGGCAACAGCCACGTCCCGCCGAATCCCGCAATAACGGCCGCAGCGGCCGATCCGATCAACGCAAGCCGCATGTTGCGGCGGCGCGGTGACGGGCTGGCTTTCCTTGAAGCGACTACGTGTGACACGCTCGGGAGTCTAGTCCGGCGTCACAGGAGTTCTCGGAAGGTTCTTCGGCGTGGCGTCCCCGGATGGGGGACCGGGAATTCTGCATGCCCGTTCCAAGAAATATCCGGCGATTGCCAGGCCAGCACTTCCGAGAACAGCAATCGCCGAATTGATGATTCGTTGTCGAGGCAACTCCGCGGCCCAGTGCGGAAGGAAGTACACAATGACTGACACGTACCCCGCTGCCAACGCGGCACCGGCAATGAGTGCGGTCTTGCCCAAAACGAGCAGTCCGACGGCCCGGTTCGGATCGGTAACCTCTCGGCGGATCTGAATGCGTCGATGAGTATTTCCAGCGAGCACCCCCACCACGATCGCAAAGCCGCCCAGTGCGATGCTGGCTATGAGCGGTAACGACGGTAACGGCCATCCGAGACGATCCGGAACTGCGAATATCAACCAACCAACTCCAGCACCGGCGATGACGGCGGCCATCACCTGCTGCCAACTCGTCGCCGCGACTGTTGCGGACTCTGGTTCGGCCATCATTCCACCCGCAGATCATCCCGTCGCTGCACGCCGTTGCGATCCAGAGTCCACAACAATCCACTGATCGGGCCATGCCCGAATAGGTTCGCCGCGGCGTCGACCTCATACCACGGCACCAAGACGAAGGCCCGCTCATGCGCACGCGGATGCGGCAGAGTGAGGAAGTCGTTGGCGATCTGACGATCGTCCACAGCGATCAGGTCGACATCGACGGTGCGCGGCCCACCGGGAACCTCCCGCACTCGATCGAAGGCCTCCTCGATGGCCAAAGCTCGCTCCAACAGCACGGTCGAAGCCAGCGAGGTATCCGCCGTCACCACGAGATTGAGAAAGTCCGGCTGATCGACGAGGCCAACCGGCGTGGTCTGGTAGACCGACGAAATCCCGGTGATGACCAGCCCTGGCGTTGTCCTCAGGTGGTTGACAGCGCCTTGCAGGTAGGCGAAGCGATCCCCAAGATTCGATCCCAGCGAGAAGACCGCTTCCCGGATCGGCGACATGCCCGAAAGGGTGTCGATATCAAGGTAGTCCGAACTCATGCTTGCCTCCCGCGGGTGATGGTCACGCTGACGTCGCTGACCGGCACCGGAAGCGGCGCCTGTGGTTTGTGGACCGTGACCTCCACCTCGTCGATCAACGCAAAGCCGAAACAAACGCCGGCCACGCGTTCTGCGAGGGTTTCAATCAGGTCCACCGACCCGGCACGGGCCGTCTCCGCGATCGCGGTCGCCAGAGCCGAATAGTCGACAGTGGTGGCCAGGTCATCGGAATCAGCCCGCGGACGCAGGCTGACTTCGACATCGATCAGGAATGGCTGGGGCCGCAGCTTCTCCTGTGGGTAGACGCCGTGGGCAGCCTCGATTCGCAAGCCGGTGATCCGAATTCGATCCGCGGGTGCCATCACATCGCCTCCTTGGCGAACCATAGCCGCCTCATCCGCGTTGCCACATCCCCCCGACCTTGATCGCGTCAAGTTGTGGACGCACCGTGTGCGTCCGCACGCCCCACACCCCGGACACCGCCAGCAGTGCGGTG
>DMIX01000355.1 GCA_003451975.1 Propionibacteriaceae bacterium | reverse complement strand
GGTCGGTACAGATCCGGCAAGGAGGTGCAGGCTTGCCCGGTCGGTCCGCAGTCCGGCCCATTGCCGAACTGCCTCATTGTGGCTGGGGTACCCATTTGACGCAAATGAGCGTCACTATATATTTTATACAAGGAGGTGAGGCGAACGACACACACATGACCTAGAGTCAGGAGAAATCTGTTTGTGCTCAAGTCGTCCGATAGTGCTTTGTTCCATCTCGAAGAGGAGGGAAAAAGATGAAGACGTTGCGATTCGTGCTGTTGGTCGCGTTTGTAGCGAGTCTGCTGCTTGTTGCCGCACCGGCAGTGGCGCAAGAGCCGGAATACACCTACTACTTTGTCTCACACATCGGACCCGACGACCCCAACATGAAATGGCTCACCGTATCCACCGAGGAAATCTCCAAGCTGCTGCCTGTGAAGGTCAACTACGTCGCGGCGGAGAAGTTCTCCGTGGAACAGCAGGTCAAGAACCTCGAAGCGGCGATTGCCGCCGAACCTGACGGCTTGATCGTGCCAATTACCGATCCTAAAGCGCTCGAAGGCCCGCTGAAGGAAGCGATCGCGCTGGGCATTCCGGTGATCGCCTCGAACATCTCCGACCCGCGCGACGCGCCGGACAAGATCCCCTATCTCACCTACGTCGGCGGTGACGAATACCTGACCGGCGTGAAGATCGGCGAGCGGATGCTCAAGGAATTCGCAGACCAGGGCAAGACACTCACACGTGCCGTGTGCGCCAACGCGGCGCCCGGCCACGTCGGCATCCAGATGCGCTGCAAGGGCATGAAAGATGTCATGGACAAGGCAGGCGTGGCCTACGAAGAACTACCAATGGACCCCGAGCCGACCAAGATCTACGACACTTGGGCGGCATACCTGGAAGGGCATCCGGACACCAACGCCGTCTGGGCCGCCGTCATGTTGGCAACCCCCAACATCTTCAAGGCCACCAAGGATGCGGGCAGGGAGGGCGAGGTAGTGATCGCCTCGGTAGACGAGAGCCCGCTGTCCGTGGAGGGGATTGTGCGCGGCCATTTGCTCGCGACACACAGCCAGCAGTTCTATCTGCAAGGGTGGGTGCCGGTCGAATGGCTCTACATCTACAACCGGTTCGGCTACATGCCGCCCCCGGAACTTCTGACCGGCCCAGTGATCATCGATGCCAGCAACGCAGAAGCGTGGAAGGCAACGTTGATGACGGTCCTTGGCGAAGACGTGTATAACGATCTGGCGGGCTGGGAAGCAGTCGAATAGCCCGTACCCGACTACGGCAGGCTGCCCCAGTGATGTGCGCGGAGCAGCCTGTTCCCTATCCCCACACCTAGTTCAGGCACGAGTGGTTCAGCGAGCGCCGGCGTTGAGTGACACAGAGGGGGTGTTACTTTGAAGAAATTGTTGCGTCGTCCGGAAGTTGGGGTCGTCATCAGTCTGTTGGTCATCACCCTCGCGTTCGCCATCCTCTCCGATGGCAAGTTCTTGCGGCCGCGAAACCTGTCCAACGTGCTCGGCAGTGGCTCACAGCTCGGCATTATGACAATCGGCATTGCGCTGGTGCTGATCATCGGAGAGATCGATCTCTCGGTGGGCTCAGTGGCCGGGTTCGCCGGGCTGCTTTTCGTCATCTGGAGCAACCGTTTCGGGACTATCCCGGCGTTCATCGCCGCGATGGGCGTCTCGTGCCTGATCGGGCTGTTCAACGGCCTGGTGATCACGAAAACGGAGGTGCCATCGCTGATCCAGACGCTGGGCATGACGCTGTTCCTGCGCGGTTTCATCTACGTGATCACCGGCGGCTTCGTCACCTCATTCGACCAGGTGACGCCGTTCCTCGAGCTGCTCAGTGGCAAGATCCTCGGCGGGTTCTACACTTCGATCGTCTGGTTCGTCGTCATTGCCGCCCTATTCACCGTGATCCTCGACCTGACCAGCTACGGCAACCGCATCTTCGCGGTGGGAGGGAACCGGCAGGTCGCGCGAGCTCTGGGCATCAGCGTCGACCGCATCCGTCTGACCGTGTTTGTGATCTGCGCCGGATTGGCGGGGTTCGCGGGGTGCGTGATGGCGGCGCGGTTCCGCACCGTCGCCGCGACGACCGGCGCGCAGATGGAGCTGGAAGCAATCGCTTCGGCGGTGATGGGCGGGTGCCTGCTGACCGGCGGTTACGGCTCGATTCCCGGCCCGTGCATCGGCGCACTGCTGATCTCGAGCGTCGGCTCCGGCCTGGTGCTGGCCGGCGCCCCCGCCTACTGGTACCAGGCATTCATCGGCATCGTGTTGGTGCTGGCATCGATCGTGAACCTGAGTGTGGTGAGAAGGGTGGTGACCCGGTGAACGTTCAAGACTATCTCGTGGAAATGCACAACATCAAGAAGAAGTTCGGCGAAGTCGAGGCCCTGCGCGGCGTCGATTTCGGCGTGCGCAAGGGCGAGGTCGTCGGCCTGATCGGAGATAACGGCGCGGGGAAATCCACGCTGATCAAGGTGCTGACTGGCATCTACCCGCAGGACGAAGGGGAGATCTTCTTCGAGGGGCGGCGCGTGAATTTCGCACGCCCGAGCGACGCACGCGACGCCGGAATCGAGGCGGTCCATCAGAGCCTGGACCTGGTCAACCTGATGAGTATCGGCCGCAATTTCTTCCTCGGACGGGAACTGACGCGGACACGGCTGGGGCTCCCGTTCATGGACATGCCGCGAATCCGCGAGGAATGCACGGCCGTGCTGAAACGCATCGGCANNCCCGCCGCGAACGGTCTCCGGACACGATCACCGCGGTCCTGTCCGGCGGGGAACGGCAAGCAATCAACATCGGCCGCGCGATGTACTTCAAGGCGAAGCTGATCATCCTCGATGAGCCGACGACCGCTTTGTCGGTGAAAGAGACCGAGATCGTGCTCCAGTTCATCGAGGACGTGAAGCAGCAAGGCATCCCGGTCATCTTCATCACGCACAACATCTACCACGTCTACCAGGTCGCCGACCGTTTCGTCATCCTCGACCGCGGCGTGAAGGTTGCCGACATCGTCAAGGAAGGCGTCACACCAGAGGACATCATGCACATCATCAGAGAGGGCAAGGTGCTCGACGAGATCATCACCGGCGAAACGGACGCGTGAAGCGGACCACCGGCACGATCACACACGACATCACCACGAAGGAGCAACGATGAATCACAAGGAGCGGGTCAAGGTCGCATTGCGCCGGGGGACACCCGACCGGGTGCCGGTGTTCGTCACGCTGAAGGGCAGTCTGGCGAAGAAGATGGCGCGCGAGCTGGGATACGAGTTCAAGCCGGCGGCGGCATCCATCCTGGAGAACCGGCTGTCGCACCACGAGATGCTCACCGC
>DMIX01000214.1 GCA_003451975.1 Propionibacteriaceae bacterium | reverse complement strand
CAAACAGTTCGGCGGCCACGACGAAAAGAAGTGACCGATGAGCTTCGACTACGGCGCTGAGGTGCGCGTCATCACCGCGGAACGAACCCCGGAGCGGGTCGGCAAGATCGGCGTCGTCGTGGGTATCGGCGAGGACGAGGGCAGCGGAGCTAGCTATGCAGTGCGCTTGCACGATGACGACGTCATCGTGTCTTTCTGGGAATCAGAGTTGAAGATCCTGAAGCCGTAAATGGGCGCTGCCAGGAAGCACCGAGCCTCCAGGAGGCCTGGGCATACCTGGACGAACCGCTCAGTTGGTTCCGCCGGGAGTGAGCAGCCCGCTCTCGTAGGCCGCGATGACGAGTTGGGCTCGGTCGTGAGCGCGAAGCTTGGTCATGACGCGGTTGACGTGAGTCTTCGCGGTGTGCGGCGAGATAACGAGACGAGTGGCGATCTCTTGGTTGGCCAGCCCCATTCCTACGAGTAGCAGGATTTCGCGTTCTCTCTCGGTGAGCGTGTCCAGGCTCGGCGGGACGAATCCCCGATATGTGTGGGCATTGAGCACGTGATTCTGGATCAGCGTGCGGGTAGCCGCCTGGGAGAGCAAAGTATCGCCAGCGTGAACGGCACGCACGGCGCGACCAATCTCTTCTGGCTCGGCACCCTTGCCGATAAATCCACTCGCGCCGGCTCGCAGCGCCGCAACGAGGTACTCGTCTTCCTC
Organism: Propionibacteriaceae bacterium; assembly: GCA_003451975.1. Classification (GTDB taxonomy): domain Bacteria; phylum Actinomycetota; class Actinomycetes; order Propionibacteriales; family Propionibacteriaceae; genus Propionicimonas. Next base: position 3,382 of record DMIX01000214.1, on the reverse strand, counting down.
AAAGGTGGTCAGGATGAGGACCTTTGTCTCGGCCATGGTGGGGTCGGCGCAGATGGCGCGGGTGGCTTCGATTCCGTCCAACTCGGGCATCCGGATGTCCATCAGGACGACATCCGGATGGAGCTGTGCTGCCAGCACCACGGCGTCGCGACCGTTGATCGCCTCTCCGACGACCGTGGTTCCGGGCTCAATCCTGAGGATGTCGGTGACTGCCGAGCGAATAAGCGCCTGATCGTCGACCACGAGGACTGTCGTCATCGGCTGGCCTCCTTCGTCAGCGGAATGGTGACCGCGAGCCGATACTCGCTCGACGCCGGTTCGGCGGTGACAGTGCCACGGACGGCTGCGACGCGCTCCCGCAGTCCCAGGAGGCCGTAGCCGCCGCGCAGGCCGGTCGGCGGAGTCGAGTCGCTCCTCGTCGGGTTGGCGACGAGGATGGTGAGTCGGCTGTGCCCAACTCCGAGGGTGAGCGTCGCCCGGTGGTCGGCACCGTGGCGATGGGCGTTGGTGAGCCCTTCTTGAATGACCCGATACGCGACAGTGGAGACCGGCCCGTCCACCGTGCCCAGATCGCCTTCGGTCTCGACCTTCAGCTCAAGGCCCGCAGCGCGAAATCTGGCGAACAGCCCGTCGAGCTGGTCGAGCCCGGGCTGCGGTCGGACTGCGGCTTCGGCCTCCACTTCGTCCTCGCTGGTTCGAAGCCACGCCAAGAGGTCGCCGATCTCGCCGAGGACTGTGCGGGCCGCCTTCCGTACGGTACCGAGCGCCTCCTTCGCCCTCTCCGGGTTGGAGGAAAGGACAGAGGAGGCCACGCCAGCGTTGAGGCTGATGACCGAGATCTGGTGGGCGACGGTGTCGTGAAGATCGCGAGCGATGCGCAAACGCTCCTCGCTCACCTGCCTTCTGGCCTCGGCTTCGCGGGTCTGCTCGGCACGCTCGGCGCGCTCGATTGCGGCCGAGATGTACTCACGTCTGGACCTTGTGGCGTCACCGAGAGCGGCGCCCAAGCCCAACATGAGCACGAACTGGACCACTCGAGGATCGGCCACGTTCCCGATCGCGGCGATGAGCGTGAAGACCACAATCAGTGAGACCGACACCGCCCCCACCAGCAGCGTCCATTTCCGCAGGAGCCGGAAGGCAGCGCTGTACATCGCGACCGCCGTGGCCAGCGCGATCCCCTGAGTTGTCACCCCAAGCAACGAAGCGGTCCCGTAGAGCACCATGCAGGTCGTCAGCGCGACAACCGGCCAACGCCGTCGCACAGTCATCACCGCGGCCGCCAAGACAACCACGCCGAGCATGACGGGGGTCACTGGTCGGGTTGGACTATCGGGGAAAGGAACGAAGGAAATCGAAATGACCAGCACGATCACAGCCAGGTCGGCCACCCACGGAGGCGGGCTCGGACTGGGGTGAGTCGGGTCGGTCGTGACCGGGGCCATCACTCGCACTCCTTCAGTGTGCCGGACGCCGTGAGCCACAGCCAGCTTCGGGCGTTACGCCTTGATTCGGGGTTCTGATCGCTGCCGCTGCGAACAGCCGCCAGCGGGAGGCTGAGCGCCGCCCAGGTGACCCTCTCACCTGGGCGGCGAGCCACTAGGCCGGGACCGACTCGCCTTCCTGGGCGGAGTGTCGGCGCCGCTCCCTGCGGTTCTCCCGCCACGTCTCGAGCAGTCCGTAGAGGACCGGCACGAGAATGAGGGTAAGCAGAGTGGATGACACCAATCCCCCGATGACAACGATCGCCAGCGGCTTGGAGATGAACACACCACCGCCGGTCAGCCCGAGACTCATCGGAATGAGCGCGAATACGGTTGCCAACGCCGTCATCACGATGGGACGTACGCGCAGCCGGGCACCGGCTTGGATGGACTCTACGACGCTCGCCCCCGCTCGACGCTTCTGGTTGATCAGGTCGATCAGCACGATCGCGTTGGTGACCACGATGCCGATGAGCATGAGCAGACCGATCATGCTGGCGATACCCAAAGGTGTGTCGGTCAGTCGCGACAAACCGAGCGCACCGGTGGCAGCGAAGGGGATCGAGATCAGCAGGATCAGGGGCTGCAAGAGCGATCCGAAGGTCGCAACCATGATCAGGTACACCACGGCGATCGCGATGACCATCGCCAAGCCGAGTTGAGCGAATGAATCGCTTTGCTGCTGGGAGACACCTCCCACGCGGACAGTCACCCCGTCAGGCAGGTCGAGGGAGGCGATGCCCTGGTTGATCAGACTGGTCGTACCGCCCAGGTCGGACGCTTCCGAACTGGCCGTGAGCGTGGCGGCCCGGGACCCGTTCACCCGGGTGATCGAGGCCGGCGCCTGGACGACGTCCACGGTAGCCACCTCCGTCAGCCTGATCGGCTCTGCGGTTGCGTCAGCTGCGTCCTGACTGGCGTCGGCGATAGCCTCCTGCTCAGCCTGCGCATCCAGGCTGGACGTGCGAGATTCAGCCAGAGAGTCGAGCTGCTTGTCGACCGAGGTGACTCCGGCCTGAGATGAGGCCACAGCGCTGCTGAGTTGGGCGACCTGGTTTGCCATCGCCGAGATCTGCTGAGTGAGCTGGAAGACCGTGACGCTCACTGCTGGATCGCTCGGGTTGGGGTTCTGCTGAGCCTTCTGCAACTGGTCTTGCAGACTCGCAAGGTTCTTCTTCGCAGCGCTGAGCTGAGCGTTGAGCTTCGCCACCGCCTTCTGGGCGCTGGCCTTGCTCTTCTTCAGCGCCTTGACCTGGTCGTTGTAGGCATCCGTCGACTGCTGCTTGGAGTCCGCAGAGAAGCGGTCCGACCATTGCGACACCTTGTCTGCGGCGCCCGACTTGGCGTCGGCATTCATCCGCTGGGTGACGGGGAGCTTGATCTCGCGCAGCTCCTCCACGCTCTTCACCGGGGACTGCGACCGCAGGTAGACGTTCACGGTGGTGTCGCCGCTGGTCAGAGTTCCGATGAGCTGCCCCCGCACCGAGCGGGCGACCGCCTGACCGATCGAGGCTTGCGTCATGCCGAGATCGGAGGCCTTCTGCTCGTCGACATTGACTGACAGCATGTCTCGGTCGTCAACGATGTCGCTGCTGACGTTGGTCAGCCCGGGGATACCTTCCATCATCGTCAGCACTTGCTTGTTCGCGACTTCCAGGCTGGCGGAGTCGGGGCTCTCCACATAGACCACCACCCCACTCGTGCCCATGCTGCTGCCGACAGACACTTCTACCTCACCCACGCCGTCACCCAGGGCAGCGATGGCCTCTCGGATCCGCTGCGCGGTCGTTTTGGCGTCAGCGCCAGCCTTGAGCGGCACGCTGAGGTTGGCTTCGTTGGTATCAGCCTGGTTCCCCATGAACATCGACGTGGAGCCGCCGATCGTGGTCGTATAGGTC
>DMIX01000237.1 GCA_003451975.1 Propionibacteriaceae bacterium | reverse complement strand
AGAGACAGGCTGAAGGTACGGCAGGAGTCGGACATCGGAGTACGGGAATGGCGGGCGGGTGCCCATTCGCATCGCGTCGACCTGGGTGGGCAGGTGAGCGCCGCGGACGAGATCGAGCCACTTCTGCACGTCGGTCTTGCGGGTGAACTCGGCGTCCTTGCCGGCGCCCTTTGCCTCGAAGAACTCGTTGAGGTCGAACTCGTCGAACTCTCCCTGATTCGCAACGGCAATCAACTCGTCAGGCATCTGGTACGTGAACAGACGCATCTCCGGGAGTGCCCCGTACGGGTTCCAGGCGTCCGGTTGCGCGACGGCGTACTCGGCCTTGGCGCGCTGCTCATCGGTGTAGGTCCAGTTGAAGATTTGCTCCTCGATAAACTCACCGGTTGCCAGCGCCTTGAATGGCGTGCCCGACAGGTACAGGTAGGCGCGGGTGGTGATCGGCAGGAAGTCGTCCTCGTCGTTGCCGAGTTCGTCAAGCTCCTCGTCGAAAGCCACGAGGCCGTCGTTGTACTCCGCGGCCAGTTCCTTCTGCTTGACTTTCTCGTCCTCGCCCTCGAACAGCTCCTTGGCGGACTCTCGCCACGCACCGAAGTGGTATTCATCGAAGATGACGAGGTCCCAGTTGGTGGTGTGGACCCACTCGTTCTTCGCCTTGATGAGGCCGGTCTTCCGATCTCGCCCGAGTAGGTCCTGGAACGAACCGAAGTAGACCAGTGGCCGAGTCTTGTCCGCCTCATCTGGGCTGCCCCCGGTGGCCGAGGAGAGGTACTGCCAGCCGTCGAAGTCGGCGTGAGACTCCAGGTCGGTCTGCCAGGCGTCCTCCACTGCGGGCTTGAAGGTGACCACGAGGATGCGTTTGGCGCCGAGCCGCTTCGCGAGTTGGTAGGAGGCGAAGGTCTTCCCGAAGCGCATCTTGGCGTTCCACAGGAACCGTGGCACCGCGTGAGAGTCCTCGGCCCAGATGGACTCGTAGTAGCCCTCGGCCTTGTCCACGGCGCTGGCTTGCTCCGGGCGCATCGGAAACTTCTCATGATGGGTTCCACTGAGCTTCACGCCTGTGCGAAGCTCAGTGATCGCCGTGCGCACATCGTCTGGGGTGCACCGCATCCACTCTCGCGCTGAGCCGAAGATCGGGTTCTCGAAGCCCTTGTCGATCAGCCGTTGGCGCACATCTGAGTCGCGAAACACCGTCCCGTCGCCTCGTTCGGCGAGCTCATCAACGTGCAGCGTGTATGCCTGTTGCATCTGCCCCTGAGACTCGCGGATGCGCGCGTTCACATCCGCCTTCGTCGTCTGGCCCACCTTGAGAAGCCCCGCGTAGCCGACTGGTGGATCGTTCGGCGACCATGCGTAGATTCGCAGTCGTGCCTCGGGCTTCTCCGGGAGAAGCTGATCGATGTCTCTACTCATCGCCGTCCTCATCGGAACCAGGCACGTCGTTGCTCGGACGCTCGGCGATCAACGACTCTATGAATGAAACCTGCTCACTATCGATGTCGTAGCGCTCATAGAGGTCACGATCAGTCCAGACTCGATCCATCGAGAGCCTTGGGACAAACAGGTAGGAGTCGCGAGTGATGTTCTGGGTGATCTTGCGAAGCGAGACGAGGAATCGAACGAAGCGCGTCCGCATGTAGATGGCCAGATTCCGAGCCTCTGTTTCGGAGTCCACAACCCCGATCACGAGGTAGGTCTCGGTACACGCGGTACCTGGGCCGGCCACGACCGGTTCGCCCAGAATCGTAACGTCATCGCGGCCACTCGTTCCGTGGGCCTTGACCAATAAGACCTTCCACTTGTCGACCCATTCGACGTTGCTCGTAATCGCAGATCGCTCCATGTACGACTCAGTCTGGTTTCCATACACCAGGACTGGATCATTCAACCCGACCGGAGTCGCCTTGCCCCTTTGGTTCGTCAGCCCAAATGGCTTCCTGGCAGACACCACATCGCCGAGGAGAGGCTCCGACTCTCCGTCAACTCTGTGCGCCCTCACCTTGTCCAGAATCCGCACGCCCTCGTTGCGACGCACGAGCACGTCATAGGCGTCAAGCATCCGAAGTGCGGGTTCGCCGATAGCCTCGTCTCCGATCTTGGTGGTGACCTCGCACGGTCCCTCATGGTCTCGACTCCACAACCAGTACGACACGCCGCCTCGAATCTTCACGCCAGGAAAGACGTCGTACAGCTGCGGATAGTCGATGAGTTTCGCCCGTTATCGGCAACGAGGTGCCCGAGGTGTTCGCCGAACTCGGCAAGATCACCTCCGGCCCGGGCACGGCCGGCGGTGCCAGCGAGGGCGAGAAGAAGAGCCCGATCGATCGGTAGGTCGCGATGATCTCGTCGATCTTCACACCCCTGCTGTGGGCGCTGGCCGGGATCGGCCTGCTCAAAGCTCTGGTCGCATCGTCGGTCACGTTCGGCTGGCTGGACCCCGAGACCAGCACCTCGGTGGTGCTGAGCGCGCTGTCGGATGCGTTCATCTACTTCCTCCCGATCGCGTTGGCCTTCTCCGCCGCCAAGCACTTCGGCGCCCAGCAGTACACCGCGCTGGCGATCGCGGGCGCCCTGGTCTACCCGGCGATCTCGGCGCTCAACGGCGGCGCTGACCTCACCTTCTTCGGGATTCCGATGACGATGGTGGGCTACGCCTACAGCGTGATCCCGATCATCGTCACCGTGTGGATTCAGTCCCATCTAGAAGGGTTCCTCTACGCCAAGCTCCCGGCCGTGGTGCGGCGCTTCCTCACCCCGATGATCGTGGTCCTCGTCCTGGTGCCGTTCGTGTTCCTGCTCATCGGCCCGGTCTCCTCCATCCTCACCGGCTGGGTTGCCGGCGGCATCAACTTCGTGTTCCAGCACGTCCCGTGGCTTGGTGGCGCCATCCTCGGCGGCACCTGGCAGCTGCTGACCGTGTTCGGCGTGCACTCCGGCTTCACGCCGTTCTTCATCGCCGAGTACCAGGAGTTCGGCTACGGCAAGCTGCTGGCTCCCATGTTCGGCGGCGTCCTGGCCCAGACCGCCGCGTTCGCCGGCGTGTTCGTCCGCTCCAAGCGCCCCGCCCGCAAGACCATCGCCGGATCGGCCACCATCTCCGGTCTGCTCGCCGGCGTCACCGAACCCGGCATCTACGGCGCCTCCCTGCCGCTGCGCCGCCCGTTCATCTTCGGCCTCATCGGCGGAGCGGTCGGCGGCGGCATCATCTCCGCAGCCGGTGTCGCCACCAACGCGGCCATCGTCTTCCCGTCGCTGCTCTCGATCCCCGCCCTCACCGGCAACGGCGACTTCATCTTCGCGATCCTCGGCATCGGCGCGGCGATGGCCATCGGCTTCGGGCTCACCGTCATCTTCGGATTCAAAGACCCCGACGACGACAAGCCCGACACCTCGGCCACTGATTCCTCACCCGCGACCGACACCATCGTGCAGAGCCCGCTCACCGGCACCGCGATCGCGCTGAGCGAGGTCCAGGACCCGGTCTTCGGCGGCGGCGTCATGGGCAAGGGCGTGGCGATCGTGCCGTCCGCAGGCGTGGTCACCGCACCCTTCAACGGCGTCGTCAAGGCCGTGTTCCCCACCGGTCACGCCGTCGGCCTGCAAAGCGACACCGGCACCGAGCTTCTCATCCATGTCGGGCTCAACACCGTCAAGCTGGCCGGCAAACACTTCACCATCAAGGTCGAACAAGGCCAAACCGNNACGCCGGCGACGTGCTCGTCGAGTTCGACCATGAGGCGATCACCGCCGAGGGCTACGACCTGACCACCCCGGTGATCGTCACCAACACCCGCGACTTCGCCGAACTCGGCGACATCAAAGCCGGACCGGTCACCGCCGGGCAACCGCTCTACCTCGCGATCGCCACCAGCCAGACCGCAACCGTCTAGCCACACAACAGCACAGGGCCTGGTCGCCCCGGCACGACCCGAGGCGACCAAGCCCCACCTAGGAGAACAGCCCATGAAACACGCACACCTGGCCCCATTCCCCGACGACTTCCTCTGGGGCGCCTCCACCTCCGCCTACCAAGTCGAAGGCGCCGCGCGCGAAGACGGCAAGGGACCCTCCGTCATCGACACCATGACCCTCCACCCCGGCACCGCCTCCTTCGACATCGCCAGCGACCACTACCACCGCTACGCCGAAGACGTCGCCCTCTTCAAAGAGATGGGCCTGAAGGCCTACCGCTTCTCCATCTCCTGGTCCCGGATCATCCCCGACGGCGACGGCGACATCAACCCGCTCGGCGTCGCCTTCTACCACCGCCTCATCGACGAACTCCGCGCAGCCGGCATCGAACCCATCGTCACCATGTACCACTTCGACCTGCCCCAAGCACTCCAAGACAAAGGCGGCTGGGGAAACCGCGCCACCATCGACGCGTTCCTACGCTTCGCCGGCGTCCTGGCCGACGAATACGGCCAGAAAGTCACCTACTGGCTGACCATCAACAAAGAGAACATGATGATCCTCTACGGATCGGTCATCGGCACCCTCTACCCGACCGCGCCCAACCTGGACCCCCACCAAGACGCCTACCAGCAAAACCACCACATGCTCCTCGCCCAAGCGCGCGCGTTCAGCCTCCTCCACGAACGACTCCCGCACGCCAAGGT
>DMIX01000425.1 GCA_003451975.1 Propionibacteriaceae bacterium | reverse complement strand
TGCCGAGGATGCGGACGGTCCAGTCGCCATCCAGTTGGGCAGCCGCGCGCAGCAGCAGATCGACCCCTTTTTCTTCGACCAATCTGCCAGCATAGCCGATAACCAGGGGCGCGCCGTCCAGGCGGCGCGGGCTGCGGAACGGGTAGAGGTCGGGATCGACGCCGAACTGCGGGATTACCGCCATCTTCCCCCGATAGCCCTTGGAGCGCCACACCTGGATCGCCTCTTGATTGCCGGCGATACCGTACGCCACACTCGCCAGCACGTTCTGCTCCATCCAACTGAACGGCGGAGGATAGCGCCGGACCAGGTTCTGCCAGGTGAAGAACACGCTGCGCGCGCCCACCGAGCAGGCAGCGCGGACCGCCAGCCAGGTCGAGAGATTGTAGGGCTCTTCATCGATGTGCAGGATGTCCGGGCGCAATGCACGCATCAACTTTGGCAGAGCGGGGAAGAAGTGCAGATGGAAATGCCCGTTGAACGCCAACGGGCTGACGACGAAATGATAGCCATCCGTGTACACCTGCTCGAGGTGCAGCGCGCCGCGCTCGTCCTTCCACAGCGGCGGCACGACGACTGTCAGGTCGATGTCCGGGAAAGCCGCCAGCTCCTCCAGTTTCTTCTGGTAGCTGCCGACGATACAGGCCTTGGAGACCATCAAGACTCGCATGGCGTCCGGCTACCTCTTGCGCTGCGCGTACGCCATCGCATACACGGAGGACATCTGCTGCGCGGTCCGCTCCCAGGTGAACTGCGCCGCGTGCGCCAACCCCTTGAGCCGTAGCGACTCGTGCAGCGCTGCATCGCGGAGGATGCGCTCCATGGCACGAGCCAGCCCGTTCAGGTCACCCACGGAGACACAGATGCCGCCGTCGCCGACGATTTCCGGCAGTGACCCGGCGTCGGTCACCACCGCAGGCATGCCGCAGGAGATCGACTCCAGCACCGGGAGCCCGAAGCCCTCGTAGTCCGAAGGGAAGACGAACACGCCCGCACTCGCATAGAGTGCCGGCTTGTCCTCCTCGTCCACCCATCCGATCAAGCGCACGCGCTGCGCCAGATCCAGATGCTCGATCCATTGCTGCGGGCTCGGAAAGAACTCGGTGCTCTCCTGCGGAAGCCGCCCGGCGACCACCAGGTCGGGCGCCTCCGGCCAGGCCTGCGCCAGTTGCGCATAGGCCTGCAAAAGGAAAGACACGTTTTTGCGCGCGTCGAACCCGCCAAGATAGAACACGTAGCGCTCGGGCAGGTGGTACTTGTTGCGTACCGCATCCAGCACGTCCGGATCGTCTATGGGGTGGTAGCGCTCGTCGGCCGCCAGGTACACGACCTCGATCTTCTCCGGCGCCACCTTCAGCAGCTTGATGATGTCCTGTCGCGACGTTTCGGAGTCAGTCACGATGCGGTCGGCACGTTGTGCCGACCGCGACACCAACGCCGAATAGGCACGCACCATGAGATTGCCGCGGTACAGCGAAAACATCAGCGGGATCAGATCGTGGATCGTGACAACGGTCGGAACGCCTGGCCACAGCGGAGACGCCCAATAGGGAACGTGCGCAACATCGACGCGATTACGCCGGCAGAAGCGTGGGAACGACACTTGCTCGAACCACAGCTTGGACCAATTGTCGCCCATCCAGTCCAACGGCGTGCCCATGACCACCTGCTGCAGATTCGCCTGCGGCATCTCCGCCTCGTCTGCGTCCGGTTTGCCTTGTGCAGTATGGAGGGCCAACAGAAACCGGTCGTCCGGGCAGCGGCGCACGAGCCGTTCGACCAACCGCATCGTGTATTGTCCGCTTCCGGTGGTACTGCGGCCCCAGAACAAGCCGTTGAAGGCGATACGCATCCCTTGCGCCGGATCAGTCATTTACGCTCCGCTTTCTGTCAGTCTTCGTAGCCGTTCGGGTGTGCGCTGTGCCACGCCCAGGCAGAGCGCACGATGTCGACCAGTGCGGGATACCTGGGCTGCCAACCCAGCTCACGGATGATCCTCTCAGAACTGGCCACCAGCACGGGTGCGTCCCCGGGGCGGCGCGGCACTTCCACCGCCGGGACCGGATGCCCGGTGACCTCCCGGGCGACGTCGATGACCTCACGCACCGAATACCCCTTGCCATTTCCCAGGTTATAGGTCAGATTGGGCCTTTCAGCCAACGCTTCCAGCGCGAGGAGGTGAGCCGAGGCCAAATCTGCGATGTGAATATAGTCACGGATGCACGTGCCATCCGGCGTCGGGTAATCACTCCCGTAGATACGGATGTGCTCGCGCTTACCGAGCGGCACCTGCAGCACCAGCGGGATCAAGTGCGTCTCCGGCAGGTGGTCCTCGCCGCGCGCGCCGGCGGCACCAGCGGCGTTGAAATAGCGCAACGCCGCGTAGCGCAACCCGTAGATCTCGCCGTACCAGTGCAGCATCCGTTCGATCATCAGCTTGGTCTCTCCGTAAGTGTTCGCCGGAGCCAGCGGATCATCCTCGCTGATCAGGCCGTCCTTCGGCTCGCCATACACCGCGGCGGTCGAGGAGAACACGAAGCGTTTCACGCCGCGCTGCGCGACCTTCTCAATGAGGCGCAGGCTATTGCACACATTGTTCTGGAAGTACAGGCCGGGCTTTTCCATCGACTCGCCGGCCTGGATGAATGCCGCAAAGTGCATCACCGCATCGAAGTCGTAGCGGCTGAAGAGATCCTCCAGCGCCTCGGCGTCAGCAAGGTCACCACGGACAAACACTGCGGCTTCTGGCACAGCGTTCCGATGCCCGGTAACCAGGGAGTCATAAACGACAACCTCGTGGCCGGCAGTGAGCAAACTTTCCGCTACGACACTGCCGATATAGCCACATCCCCCCGTAACCAATACTCTCAAATCCGCCTCCTCGGGTCAAACAAAGGTCTCTTTATCGATAAACAAGAGCTGGCAAGGCCTCTCCGGTTTCCGCCAGACTTTGGGATCGGGCGGCTACTTCACAACAGCGAAACGATCGACTCCTTCTGTCTGCTCCAATCGAACCGGAGGTGTGACGCCAGCCGCATCCGCCATCCAGAGCGACGACCCCGTGCTGTCCCACGCCGAGTAATACACGGCGGATCCATCCGGTGACCATTGCGGCGAGTTGCTGCCGATTATCCCCTCGATCTCGATCTGCCGGCGGTCTGTCCCGTCGCTGTTCATCACCCACAGTTCATACGTGATCGGCCCGGAGAGTCGCGGACAGTTGAAACCGAGGGACGGCATGGATAGAAACGCGATGCGCGTCCCATCCGGCGACACCTGGCCCATGATGTCCGAACGGCAGGCGGGCGTCAGCACCTGAGGCGTACTGCCATCGACGGGGATACGGATCAACACGTTGTAGCTGAACTCCTGCCGTCCTCCCGGCCACTCGATGGTGAAGCCATCTCCCAGCAGCCACGACCCGTCCGGTGCGACGTCGAACAGCGAGCCTTTCAAAGGCAGGCGTTCGGACTCGCCGGTAGCTACCGAAACCGAGCGCCACTGCGGCAAGGGCATCCCCGGCAGATCGGGCACCGAATAGAGCAGTTCTTGACCGTTCGGCTGCCAACCGGCCAGGAGTACCTGCTGATTCGCCCAGCCGATGCCCTCGCCGACTTGGCGCATGTCCGAGCCATCGGGCTGTGAGACCCAGAGGCCGGCGCCCGAAGGCGACGCCCAGGGCGCGCTATTCGCCCCGGCGACGAAGGCAAGAAGGTCTCCATGTGGAGACCAGGCTGGGAATCGGAAGCACCACCACGGATATTTGGGCGCAATCTCACGTTGCTCGCCGGTAATCGTGTTCACCTGCCGGACACTGGACGTGTCCACCGTCGTGTAGGCCAGCCAGGTCCCGTCCGCAGAGACATTGAACTCCAATACCCGGCTGATATACTTCTCGTCGGCGAACAGGGGATGGGAGACGCCACCACGCCACGCCATCACAGAGCTGTGTGGGCGACCCGGCAAGTCTTCAATCCAGATGATCTGCGGCACGTCGCCGGCCAACTGCGGAGCGCTGGGCACTGTCACCACGGGGGCAGGCAACGGAATCGGCGTCGGCAGCGGGATGGTCGGCTGCGCGATGGGGCTCGGTACCAACTCGACCGCCGGCAAGGGCAGCTTTGTCGAAGTCGGTTCCGAAGCGATCGTCGGCAGAGATACCAGCGTCGACTCGACGCTGGCGAGCGGAGTCGGCGTATTGAAGCGAATCTCCATGGTCGGAACCATCGTCTCCGTTCCAACCGGTTCATCCAATGTGCCCGCAGCTCCCTTCACTTCGACCGGAGTTGCAGACAGCGCTGCTGAAATCATCGGCGGGGTGTCGGCATCCATCTGGGCCTCTGCGCTCGCCACCGTCTCCGAGACCAGAGACACTGCCGTGGGAATTTCCAGCGGCGCCGGATTCACGATGGGAATATTCGGCAACGGCAAGCCAGCAATAAACGGGAAATTGCACGCGAGTGTACTACCGAGTAACAACCCAGCGACCAACAAGATCGCACTTCGCCGTAACATAACCCTACCTCCTTTTCGCTAAGCCACGTCTAGTCTTCCTCCAAACTCAGAACTGACATGAAAGCTTCCTGAGGGATATCGACGTTACCGACGCGCTTCATGCGCTTCTTGCCCTCTTT
>DMIX01000012.1 GCA_003451975.1 Propionibacteriaceae bacterium | reverse complement strand
AGCGCGAGCACGGTTCGCTCCAGGCCCAAGCCGAGGCACGCGGTGTGAGCGATCTCGCCGTCCGCTCTGCGAATGCCGAAGGCCTGACCGAAGTGGTCGTGGTGATAGTTGGCCGAACCGATCGCCGTCGCCGGCAGGTCCGGGCCGTACACCTTGGTCAGCAGTTCGAACTTCAAGGCAGCCTCCCGCTGGCTGGCCGCCATGACCTTGCCCGCGCGACCGAAGAAGGGGTCGTTGGCCGGCTCGTAGACAATCTCCAGGCCCAGCGATTCCAGCATCGCCACCAAGCGGGCAGCGGTCTCGTCGCGGTGCGCCAACGCCGATGCCGCAGTGCCGGCATGGACGAACTCATGCATACGGAAGGTCTGCATGCGCATCGGGTCCGGACTCGGCTCGTGCCGAAAACAGCTACCCAGCACCTCACAGGTACGTCCGGACGCCGGCAGTGTGCCGACCAGCACCTCGTACAGCGGATGGCAGGCAGCCGGACTCATCATCAGTCCGGCCGGATGAAGCAGGTCCTCCCACTGCTGATCCGTGGCGCGCAGCCGCAGCAGCTCCGCATGGTCACGGGTGTCGCCGGTGAAGGCCGACAGTACGCCGGTCAGTTGCGGGAAGGAGGCGACGTAGTCGGTCTTTTCGAACAGCCCCTTGGGCTCAACCGGGGGAAACCTCCACACTTCGGCCGACAAATCGGCGAAGGTGTGCACGTACAGGGCGTCTAAAGCATCGAAGACTCGGTTGAAATCACCACCGAGAGCGACGATGCCCGGCTCACCCAATTCCGCCAGCAGGCCGGCGTCGATGAGCCGGTCACGCAGGGCTTGCCAGGGCTGTTCGAGATCGGTCACAGATTGACCTTCGCCATCAGCGACAGCGGTGCATTGTTGGTGAGCAGCCGATCATTGTTGATCTGAATCGGTGCCCCCAGGGCATCGCGCACCTGCCGCGACAGGGACTGCGGCGTATCGGTGCGGTAACCAGCGATGCCGACGATGCGCAACGCATCCAGAACCAGTTTGACGACCGCGTTCGCAGAACTGACCTTCAGCGAGTTCATCTCCAAGGCGAACGAGATCGAGCCCAGCACGGCGGGGTCGTCGGCCACGCGGTCATAGTGCTCGCAGGAATGACGCACCATATTGGCGAAGGTCTGCAGCTCCACCAACAGTTCCGCGAGGCGCAACTGTCCCGGCGGTGGGAATCCGACCGCGGCGCGGGCCTGACGGCGAACCGCAGCGCGAGCCTGATCAGCAGCCGAGGAGGCGATGCCCAGCCACACCGAGGACCACAACAGGTGGGCCGTCGGTAGCGCAGTGTGTGAGGAGATGGTGCCGTAGTCGTCGTCCAGCAGATTGTCCTCGCTGGTCTCACACGTGATGATGAAACTGTCGCTGGCGGTGCCCCGCAGCCCGAGCGCCTGCCACACCCCGGTCTTCTCCAAGTCGTACTCGCCCTTGGGGCAGATCAGCATCCGCTGGTCGGAGGCCGGTGCGTCCGCGCTCGAACGGCCAGTCACCAGAATTGCGTCGGCGGCCTCGGCATAGGAGATCACCGGTGCGTCCTTGACGACTTTCACTCGGCCCTGCGCCGGGTATTCCAAGGCGCAGTTGGACCGGCGAGCGTCGCCGCCGATGCCGCGTTCGGTGGTTGCCGAACCCAGCAGCCACTCCTGGTCCAGCACTTTTTGGATGGTGGCCCGTACCCCGGGACGACTGCCGTGTCGCCACAAGATCAGCGCCTGGCTGTGGTGCATCGCGAAGACCATGCCGGCGTTGGCGTCCGCGGCGCCGATCTCGGTGGCGATCTCGCTCAGTTCGAGCATGGTGGCACCCTCACCACCGAATTGGGTGGGCACCGACGCCGACAGCAGCCGCTGTTCCTTCAACGCACCGGCCGCCTCCAGGGGAGGCCGTGCATTGGAGTCGACTTCGTCGGCGTATTTTGCAGCGACTGCTGCCACGGCGGCTGCGCGAGCCGCGAAACGTCCGTTCACAATTGCCCCCGTGAGAGTTGAACCGCGCCGGCCAACGAATCGATCGATGCGAAGGTGGAGCGATTGAGGAGTTCGTCGGGAAACTCGATATCCAGAGCGTCCTCGATGGCGAGCATGACATTCACCGTGGCATGCGAGGTGAACCCCACAGCGAAAAGGTCCGAGTCGTCGCTCAACTGAGCGACGGGACGATTGAGTCTTCCGAATTGTTGCAGCGCCTCGCGAATTGCCAAGCGATCCTCGTAGGTGTGGTCAGACACCAGTTCCCCCTTTTTCCTCATGTGTCAACTGTGACGCGATCCTGATGTGGGCAGGCTGATCGCGGTGGCGAGCGCCAGGCCCCTTTCGTGGCTCATGGATAGTGCAATCGGACCCAGTCGCTGAGCCTGCGCCGCCTCTCGGGCGTGACGATGCAGCGTCACGTGGGGTGCGCCATCCTCGTCGTCAATGATCTCAACATCACGGAAGCTGATACCTGCCGGTGCGCGGAGTACTTTGAGCACTGCCTCTTTGGCCGCGAATCGGGCGGCGAGCCGCTCAGGCGCCTCAGCACATTGGACGCGTTCGGCATCGGTGTAGATCCGGCCCAGGTAGCGTTCGCCAAAAGCGTTTACCGAATCCGAAATGTTCTGGGCATCGGCAATATCGCAACCGATACGCGGCATCGATTCGGAATCACGCTCAAAGCGCGATTCGGGCGGCGCCATCTCTGCCTCCAATCAGTCCGTGACAGTAAGAAACTGCCGTCCCCGTCCTATCGGGACCTAGGGGCGCGGATTGCGCTTCACATGCTACGGCATGCAACCACAGCCCGCATTGGCAGTTGTTGGCAGCCTCGTGTCGAGGTCGAGACTGCCTTGGCAACGGCAAGCACCCCAAGTCATGATGACTCCCGGGGGGCTGTCGGGTGCGGTGTCGCGCTGGAGAGGTTGGGAATGGTCGGGGTGTTCGTTGTGCTGGTGCTTGCTCTGGCCTGCGCTGCACTGGGAATGATCGTCGGCATCGTCGACGAGGTGCATAAGCGTCCCGGGTCGTTTCGTCGCGCGGGCAGTGGGTTGGCGATGATCGCCAGCTTCGCGGGTTTGTGGATGCTGCTGACCCCGGTCGAAGTCACCTCCTTCATGCAATGCGGCGCGCCGGTTCTGGTGGTATCGGGCTGGGTGGGCAATCCGCTACCGATGCCGTCCGGCTGCAGCGGGGTCATGACGACCTACGCCGTGTCTGGTTTGTGTACCGCATTGGCGGCCCCACTGCTGGTGTTCGCGACTCGCGGACGAGTGAACTGATTCGGTCACACTGCGTAGCCGCGTGGTGTTCTTCGGCTGGTGTGCCAAGATGGGCGCGGTTGTGCGAAGGAGTGACATGAGCGAGTTCCGCTACGAAGACCTGCTGCCCATCGGCGAGGACACCACCGAGTATCGCCTGCTGACCACGCAGGGGGTGGAGACCGTCGCCGGGCCTGACGGACGGAGCTTCCTCAAAGTGGCTCCAGAAGCGCTGGAATTGCTCGCCGAAACCGCAATGCACGACATCGCCCACTACCTGCGGCCGGCGCATTTGCGGCAGTTGCGGACCATCATGGAAGATCCCGAAGCCAGCGACAACGACAAGTTCGTCGCCATGGACCTGTTGAAGAACGTCAACATCTCCGCCGGCGGTGTGCTGCCGATGTGCCAGGACACCGGCACCGCGATCATCATGGGCAAGCGTGGCCAGCAGGTGTTGACCGAGGGCACCGACGAGCTCCCGCTCAGCAAGGGTGTGTATGACGCCTATACCAAGCTGAACTTGCGCTACTCGATGAACGCACCGCTCACTATGTGGGAGGAAAAGAACACCGGCAACAACCTGCCCGCACAGATCGAGCTGTACGCCGACACCGCGAGCGGGCACGAGAACACCTACAAGTTCTTGTTCATGGCCAAGGGTGGCGGCTC
>DMIX01000137.1 GCA_003451975.1 Propionibacteriaceae bacterium | reverse complement strand
ACCTCTCTATTCGTCGGCAGCGTCAGATGTGTATAAGAGACAGGGTGAGTTTTGCTCGACGGTGTGCGCACCGACTTTGACATCGATACGAGGGAGCCTCCCCATGGGACTCATTCAGGCGGCAATCGGAGCGATCGGCGGAACGCTGGCCGATCAATGGACAGACTTCTACACCGTGCCTGCGGGCTTGGCGCCAACGGCGGCGCTGTTCGCAGCGGTCCCTCAGGGGCAAAACGCTGGGCGCGGTTCGAACACCAAGGGTTCCGATGGTGTGATCACCAACGGCAGCCGCATCATCGTCCCGGAGGGCTACGGGCTGGTGCTGATGCAGGACGGTGCCATCACGGCATTTTCCAATCAGGCCGGCGCCTATGTGTGGGATTCGGCTGAGCAGAACTCGCAGTCGATCTTCGTGGGCAATGATCCGATCAGCGCGCTGGTCACCACGTCCTGGGAACGCTTCAAGTTCGGCGGAATGCCCGGCACCCAGCAGCGTGCCTACTTCGTGACGTTGAAGGAACTACCGAACAACCGCTTCGGCACCCAGTCGGAGATNNGCCCAGGTCGGTGCTGTCACCCGGGGTACCTACACGATGAAGATCGTTGATCCGATCTTGTTCATCAAGTCCTTCGTTCCGGCGACTTATCTGGAGCCGGGCCGGGTGTTCGACTTCACCGACATCGACAACGATGCCGCCGCCCAGTTGTTCAACGAGGTGGTCGGCTCACTGGCCCCGGCGTTCTCGATGTACACCAACGATCCGATGAAGCAGAATCGCATCACCCGTATTCAGCAGGACTCCATCGGCTTCGCCAAGAGCTTGTCGGCTGCCGTCGAGCAGAACTACCAGTGGCGTTCGGGTCGGGGTCTGGAGATTATCGCCACGGCGATCATCTCCATCGAGTACGACGAGACCACCCGCGAACTGTTGCGCAATGTGCAGCGCGCCGATGCCCTGTCGGGTCAACGCGGCAACTCCAACCTGCAGGCCTCCGTCGCGTCCGGCTTTGAATCCGCTGGTGAGAACGCCGGACCCGGCGGGTTGATCGGGATGGGCATGGCGGCCGGCTCCACCGGAATCGGCGCCCTGCAGCAGCCTGCGCAGACGGCACCTCAGGTCACCGGGCCGCAGGATCCGCCGGCGAAAGAGCCTGGTGAGGACCCGATGGCCAAACTGACGCAGATGAAGCAGATGCTGGACGCGGGCTTGATCACCCAAGAGGACTACGACGCCGCGAAGGCCAAGGTCCTCGGGCTCTGAGGCGGATTCCATGAGCGTCCCGCCAGCAGGCCCTGGTCCGTCGAGCATCCCTGGAGAGGGGTTCGGTACTCAACCGCCCCCACCACCGCCCCCGCAGCCCCAGCAGGTTCCCCAGGTTCAGCAAGAGCCCGAGCCTGCCCAACCCCAGCAGGTCAACACCGCCAATACCGCACTGCAGGACGGTGTTAATCGGTGCCCGAAGTGCGGTTCGACCGACATTCAACTGCGGGTGTCCACCGGCATGCTGGTGTGCCTGTTCTGCCGTCACGAATGGTCGGAAGCGAAGATCGAGCCCATGGTCTCCGGTGAGGTTCCGCTGTGGGACCTCACCGGCACGACGGTCGCCTCAGGTGCGTCCGACATTTCTCCGGAAGTCTCCGGGGTGATGACCTTGAAGTGTTCCGGTTGTGGCTCCGAAGTGGTGGTGAACACCGCCGAGGCGATGTCGTCGCGATGCCACTGGTGTCGCCACGTCCTCACCATCAATGAGCAGATTCCCAATGGCGCAGTGCCTGATGCGGTGCTGCCGTTCAGCATCACCCGCGATCAGGCGCTGGCGAATATCAAGCAGTTCGCCGGCAAGCGTCAGGTATTTGCCCACAAGGCATTTCGTAGTGGTTTCACCCCTGAAAATGTGGTCGGGGTGTACCTGCCCTACCTGGTGATCGACGCCAACGCCAGCGCTGAGGTGTGGGGCCAGGGTGAGATCGAGACGGCGCGTTACACCCGCAAGGTCGGCGACCATGAGGAGACCTACTACAACGCCGATGTGTATCAGGTGCAGCGCCACGTCGACTACACGGTGGACGATCTCACCATCGAGTCCTCTGCAGAACGCGCGAACATGAATGCGTTCGTGAACACCAACAACATCATCAACACCATCCTGCCGTTCGACACCGAGAATGCGGTGCAGTGGAATGCGAACTACTTGGTCGGTTACACCTCGGAGCGTCGTGATCAGGATGTGTCGCAGGTCGAGCCGGTGTTGGAAGACCAGTTGCTGTCGATCGCACGAGCCCAGGTCGAGAACTCGATGCGCGCCTACGACCGAGGCGTCCGTTGGGAGGCCGAACATCTGGATGTTCACGGCTCGCGATGGGTGGCGATGTACCTGCCGGTGTGGTTGTACTCGTTCTATCAGCCGAACAACAACGGCGGCATGGTGCACTACATCGCGGTGAATGGGCGTACCGGCGAGACCATGGGCAGTGTGCCGGTGGCCCAGGCTCGGCTGATCACGTTTGCCTTGGCTATCGGAGTCGTGGTGGAGGCGTTAGTGCTGGTCATGATTCTGGGGGTCCTGTTGTGATTGCGTTGCAGATCATCTTGGAGAGCTCGTCCAGCAACAACCCGGGCTGGTTGCTGTTGGCCGGTCCGATTGCTGCGGTGGCGGTCTACTGGGGCTTGTTCCAGTACTACCGAAACACCAATAAGTCGCACTCCTTCGAGCACGAGACCGGGATCGAATCCCAGCCGGTCACTGGCAGTGACCAGAAGGTCGACACCGTTCGGGGCACGCAGCGCTCGGAGATCAACGGCAACAACGTGCGGAACTACCGCCAGCGCGTGAAGCGGGTGTGACAGCCGAACGTCCCCGCGGTGAAGTCGACCTAGCCCTGACGAGGTGACCGGAATCTGCACCAAGACAGCGTTGGCCCAGGTCGCAGGGTGTGGGGAACCTGATCTGGATGCACAATTCGGTCACGGTGCCTGGTTGTGGGTGCCGCATGGCAGGTCAGGAGGCGTTTCCCCGGGTTGGGTGCGGTGAACAGAACCGGCTTGGGGTGAGTAACGGGACTCGAACCCGCGACATCCTGGAC
>DMIX01000394.1 GCA_003451975.1 Propionibacteriaceae bacterium | reverse complement strand
GACTTCTGCCATGCCACCACGTCCAAGCGTCGCTCCCAGTTGGTAGCGTCCGCTGAGGATCCTTGGCTCATCGGTCATCGCCCAATTCCTTTCCGCCCCGCGGTGCCGTGGGGTGATTCAGCGGCGCAACGGCTCCATTGTTGCCGATTGTGGGGCACTTTCGCTCCTTGGTTCATCGAAGTGCCTCGATCACGGATTTCGCGATCGGGGCCGAGATTCGTCCGCCTGCGATTTCGGAGGCCGAGATCTCGGCATCCTCGACGAAAACGCAGACTGCGATGTGGGGGTCATCAGCCCAGGCTGTGAACCAGGCGTAGGGGTTGCGTTTGTTGTCGGAGTTCGCGGTGCCGGTCTTGCCGCCGACGGTGACGCCGGAGATCTTGGCCCGATAGCCGGTACCACTCTGCACGACCTTGACCATCATCTTGCGCAGTTCGGCAGCGGTGCTGTTGCTGATGGCCTTGTCCCACTGTTTGGGTGTGGCCTGGCTGGTGACGCGCAGGTCGGCATCCAACACCTGGTCGACGATGTAGGGCTGCATGATCACGCCGTCGTTGGCGACGGCGGCCGAGACCAGCGCCATCTGCAGCGGAGTGGCGGCCACCTCGTACTCGCCGATGGCGGTCATGGCGGTCTGTGCTGCGTCCAGGTCATCGGGGTAGACACTGGCCACCGACCCGATGTCGGTCAAGAATTTGGTACCGAAACCGAACTTCTCGGCCTGGGCCCGCAGTGCGTCTTGGCCGAGATCCACGCCGAGCCGGGCGTAGGCGGGGTTACAGGAGACCATCAACGCCTGGGTGAGCGTGATCTCCTTGCCGCCGCAGTTCTCCGAGATGGACTTGGTCGAGCCGGGCAGCCGGTAGGAGGTGGCGTTCACCAGGGTGTCTGCGCTCATGCCTGCTTCCAGGGCGGCAGCGCTGGTGACCAGCTTGAAGGTCGAGCCCGGCGGATAGATCTCTCGGGTGGCTCGATTCGCCAACGGCTTGGTCGAGTCGGCGTTGAGCTTCTTCCACGCCTTCTGTGAGGCGTTCAGGTCATGGGTGGCGAGGTCATCGGGGTTGTAACTCGGTGAGGTCACCAGGGCTTTGATCGCGCCGGTCGTGTAGTCGATGGCCACCACTGCACCTTTGCGCCCGGCCAGGCCCTTCCAGGCTGCCTTCTGGGCTTTGGTGCTGAGCGTGGTCTCCACGGTGCCGCCCTTGGCGCTGGCACCGGAGGCCAATTCGATCAGGCGCGACAGGAACTGCGAACTGTCCTGGCCGGCCAATTCCGCGGAGAAGGACGATTCCAGCGCCGAAGCACCATAGAGATAGGAGTAGTAGCCGGTGACCGGTGCATACAGCTCGCCGGCGGGATAGGAGCGCTGGTAGCGGTACTGGTCATCGACCGGCGTGGACTTCGCGATCGGCGTGTTGCCGACCATGATCGGGCCCCGGTCCTGACCGAAGCGCGCATCGGTGACTCGACGATTCTCCGGACGGTCATTGAAGTACGGGGCCTGCGCCAGATAGGCGATGCTCAGATTGATCATGAGTGCCAGCGTCATCAGCATTGACACCAGCGCCACGGCGCGGATCGGTCGGTTCATTCGGGATCCTCCGGCCGTTCGATGATGTCGGTGATCGACTCATCGTGGGGGATCTGAGTCGTCGCCGCCGGAGCATCGTCGGTATCGACCGATGGCACCACGGCGGTTTCCTCCTCAGCTGTCGGCACAGCCTCGGCGTGCACCAGCGGAGCTTCCGCATCGGGAGTCGACACCTGTGGCGCCGCTGGTGCCGGTGCTGCACCTGCCAGTGAACCAACCTCGATCAACTCGGTGGTGTCACCTTCCAGCGACGCGACCGGCATGGTGGCGATATTCACTGCCGGGCGGCGTACCTGGTGGGTGATTACCAGCAGCAGGGCCACCATGATCCAGTTGGCCACCAGCGAGGAGCCGCCTTGCGACATGAACGGTGTGGTCAATCCGGTCAGCGGTAGCAGCCGGGTGACGCCGCCGAGAATGGCGAAGACCTGGACGGCGAAGACGAAGGACAGCCCGGTGGCCAGCAGCTTGCCGAAGGGGTCGCGGGCGCCCAAGGCGGCCCGGAATCCGCGGGCCACGATGAGGCCATAGATCAGGATGATCGCCAGCAGCCCGGTGACGCCGAGTTCCTCACCCAAGGCGGCACCGATGAAGTCGGTCTTGGCCAGCGGGGTCAGGTTCGGTCGACCCAGCCCCCAGCCGGTACCGAAGACGCCGCCCCAGGCGATTCCGAATTGTGCCTGGATCACCTGATAGTTGCGGTCGTAGTCGGAGAACGGGTCCAACCACGCCGAGACGCGGGTCTGCACATGGCCGAAGGCGAAGTAGGCGCCCACGGCTCCGATCAGGAACAGGCCGGTTCCCAGGATCGCCCAACTGGGCCGTTCGGTGGCGACGTAGAGCATCACCACGAACAGGCCGAAGAACAGCAGCGAGGTGCCCAGATCCTTCTGGAAGATCAGGACGGCCAGGCTGGCCAGCCACATCACCAGGATTGGGCCCAGGTCCCGCGGGCGGGGTAGGTCGATGCCCAGGACGCGTCCGCTGGCCTTCTTCAACACCTCGCGCTTCTCCACCAGATAGGAGGCGAAGGCGACGGTCAGGACCAGCTTGGCGACCTCGGCGGGCTGGAAGCTGTACGGGCCGACGTGGATCCAGATCTGGGCGCCGTTCTTGTCCAGGCCGAGGCCGGGCACCATCGGCAGCAGCAGCAGGGTTATGCCGGCGAGGAACAGCAGATAGGGATAGCGCTGCAGGACGCGGTAGTCACGCAGCAGCAGGATCACCGTGATGCACACTGCCGCGGCGACGAAGAGCCACACGAGCTGCAATTCGGCGCTGTGTGGTGCTTTGGTGTCGCTGAGGTCCAGGCGATGGATCATGGCCAGGCCCATGCCGTTGAGCAGCATGACCATCGGCAGAATCAACGGGTCGGCGTAGGGAAGTCGCCAGCGGATGACCAGGTGCAAGGCGAGCGCAACGCCGCCCAGTGCCGCCAGCGCCCACGGCCATTGCGGCGGCAGTTCGGCGTAGCGGTTCAGGTGGGTCAGGAGGTATCCGGCCATGGCCAGCGCGATGGCGAAGCCCAACATGAAGGCTTCGACACCGCGTCGCTTGCGATAACCGACTACCGGTTCCATCAGCAGTCCACGGACGCCGTCGGGGTTGCCGTCGGTGACGGGTCGGCAGAGACTTCAGCGGAGGTCGAACTGGTCGGACCCGTCGGTGAGATCGAAGGCGAAGGCGAGGGTGAGGCCGTTGCGCTGTTGCGTATCTGGATGCACTCGGCTGCCTTTTCCTGCAGCATCACCAGGGTTGCGCGGGCCCCGTCCAGGGATGACGCCGGGATGGTCTGCTGGACCTGTTCCTGGTAGTAGGTAGGCAGGTCGGAGATCAGCGTTGCGTCCGGTTGCACCAGGTGGGACAGCGGCAGGCCGAAGGTCGGTTCGGCGATGCCCTGGTAGATGCCCAGGTATTGGTCGTGAGGTCCGACGTAGTACTGCTCCTGGGTGTAGGAGTACCACAGGAATCCGCCGCCACTGATGACCAGCAACGGCACCAGCACGGCAGCCAGGACCTTCAGCCAGGCGAAGCCGTGGCGTTTGGTGGTTGGCGAATAGCGAGCCACCTCGCCCTCGACGGGTGCGGCTTGGATGGTGGGCACCTGATCGGCCACCTTCTGCACCAGGGTGGATTCGGCGTTGAAGTTCGCCACGTCGATGAGCTCGGCTGCACCCAGGATCTGGGGTTCACCCTCGGCTTCGCCTTCGACGACGTCGGCGATGATGATGGTGATGT
>DMIX01000356.1 GCA_003451975.1 Propionibacteriaceae bacterium | reverse complement strand
CTGCTGCCGTGAAAGGGCAGTGTCCTAGGCCACTAGACGATGGGGACCTGAGGCATCACTATACGGCCCCGACGCAGAGTCGCTCAAACCGGGGCTGACTGGGGCGTGGAAGAGCCTCGCACCGGCCACAGAGATGCCGATGGGGGATCAGGCGAAGTGCCCTGACCCCCCATCGTTGAGAGCGCGCAGTACGTCTTAGCCGTTGGAGAACGAGACGTGCACGTGATTCATGTGGTTGGCGTTGGCTGAGCCTCTGTTGGGCATGTGGCGCCACTTCCGGTCGGCAGTGGTCCAGATGCGCTGGCGCCAGATCACGTAGTGCACGTGCAGCTTCTTGCGGTTCTTGATCATGTAGCGCGCCACGGCATTGCCGAGCTTCTTGCCTTTGGCCCTGCTCCAGGAAGGGACCATGAAGTCGACGGCCCGTCCACTGCGGTGGTCAGAGGAGTAGTTGCTCCAGCTGCGCCAGCCGCCGATGCGCTTGATGCGCGGGAAGGCATGGCGAACCTTCAGTACGGCCACCTTGCCATGGCTCTGCAGCCGGTTCAGGCTGCGAGATCCGAAGCCGGCCTTGGCGAACTTCGAGCGCACCCACACGGTGGTGCCGTGCCAGCGCACCTTGGTGTACCCCGACCGGGTCACTCCGGTGCTGCGAAGTCTGGCGCCCGGCGTGACGGTCTGGACGGCCGCCGCGGTGGCCGTCGCCGAGGTCCGCAGCGCGGTGTTGGTTCGCACGTACAAGGTGGTGGCATGGGCCTCGGGCGCCGAAAGGAGAGCGAGGCTTGCGGTTGTGGCTGCGGCAAGGGCCCAGGTCAGGGCGGTGCGCCGCATGGTCTTCTTGCTCATACAGGGGGCTACTTTCTGGCCGCGAAGGGAGCTTCTTCTCGCTTGTTGAGGCGGGGTTGGGTGCTTCCCTGGGTTCGCGATCACATCTCTTGTTCGTGGCCTCAACGCCGTCGACCATAGGTGCTTTTCTCAGGTTTCGCCAGCCGAAGCTGAGAAAAATGGCTCAACACGCCGCCGAAAACTGAGAAAGACACAGGCTTCGACACGCCAATATCAGGATGCTAGTGACGGGTGAATTCGCAACGACGTGACGTCCGCGAGAAACGGTAGAACCCCTGGTGGAGCCGCAAAATCGTGACAGCGCCGCCCGCTCGCCGTTAGTGGGCGCAGGGTGTGGTCGGGGCTGAGGCGGGCTCGGCTGGGTGCACAGATTCTCAGAGTCAGGAAAATTGCTGCGCTAATCGTGCGCAGGCGCCCTGGCGGGCGCGACCCGCTGTGGGCGACGAGGCGCGCCGTTGAGCCTCGTCGCAGCTAACCCCTCGGGTTATTTTGAGCTGGGTTCGAAGGACACGTGAACGTGATCCATGTGGTTCGCGGTGGGGGATCCGCGATCCTCCATAGCGCGCCAGGTGCCACTGTAGGGGGTCCAGATTCGTTGCCGCCAGATGACATACGTCATGTGGAGCCGTGGACCATTCGCGATGACGTAGGCGGCTAGGGCATCACCGAGAGCCTTGTTCGATTTGTAGGACGGAATCATGAAGTCCACGGCCCGACCATTGGGATGGTCGGAGGAGTAGTCGCTGGAGGCCCGCCAGCCGTAGATGGTCGTAAGTTGCGGGAACTTCTGGCGGATCTCGATGACCGCAGCCTTGCCGTTGGATTCCAGTCGGTTCAGGCTGGTGGAGCCCAGGCTGACGGTGACCGCGCTGGACGGAACCCACGCGGTGCTGCCATTCCAGATGACCTCGGTGTAGGAGCTCTTGGTTACCCCGGTGCCCCGCAGGGTGGCAGCCAAGGCGGCCGTCCCGATTCCTTCAGCATCCGGCGTGGCGGCGGCGATCAGGTGGGTTGGGGCGATGACGTACAGCGTGGTCGCGCTCAGCGGCAGCACGTAGGCCGGATCGGTGCCCTCGACGGCCTTCAGGTAACCGGTGATTACCCAGCCGGCCTTGTTGGCGTAGACGACCTGGGTGTAGGAGCCAGAGCTCACTCCGGTGCCAGAAACGGTTGAACCGGTGGGGATCGTCAGTTGGCTGGCGGCGGAGGCTTTCGCCGCGGTGCGCAGTGCCAGGACATCAGTGGTGACGTAGTCGGCCACGGTGTCGGGCAGCGTCGAGGTGACCGTCGACAGTCGGCGCGTGGAGGCCCAGCCCTTGGTGCGATCGATGATCACCCGGGTGAAGATGCCGCGGACCTTGCCCGTCACTCGCATGACGGTGCCCTTGGGGTAGGTCTTGACCGCAGTCGACCCGGCGATGGCCTTGGCGCGAACGGTCACTTTCATGGTGGCGGTCTTGTTGCCGGCCGGGCCGGTGATGCGGTTCTTTGCCGGCCGGCGGTCCTTGGTCAGGTACTTGGTGGACACATAGGCCCTGGTGCCGTTGTAGCTGATCGGCAGCCAGCGTCCGCGGACGCTACCCACGGCGAGCACATGCTTGCCCTTGGTGAGGGTGCCCACGACGTCGGAGCTGGTGCTGCGTCCGGCGCGCACATTCAAGGTAGTCGCGGTGACGCGATAGGTGGTCTCAGTGGCTGCGCTGGCTTGGGGTGCAAAGACCAGGGCGAGCGTGGAGGCGAGTGTCGCGGACACGATCCAGCCGAGGACCGTCCGGATGCTCTTGGGGAGGTGCATCGGGTGCGGCTTCTTTCTGGCCTGGGAAGAGGACCACGTGGGGGGCCGGTGAGGCAGGGGCCGGGTCTTCCCCGTGGCTGTTGCCACACCCGGCCGTGACTGCCTCCACCTAGCGAGACTCTAACGCCGGGCGTTCTTGCCGGGGAGGCTTGTGAGTGGATTGCAAGGCGACACGCCGCGTTAGTCCAAAAAACTACATTCGTGTAATTCGGAACTTTCGGGGGTGGTTACAGTGGGGGCATGGCGGTCACTGTTGATGCCGAACGATTCGAGGAGTTGGTGGACGCCGCCTTGGGCGCGATCCCTGAAGAGTTGCTTGCTCAGGTGGAGAACCTCGCGGTGCTGATCGCCGAGGAGCCAGAGGCTGAGCTGGGTGAGGTGCTCGGCTACTACTCAGGAATCCCCTTGTCGCAGCGTACTTCGCAGTACTCGGGCGCTTTGCCGGATCGCATCCTGATCTTTCGAGGACCACTGTGCCGCTGGGTGAACACCGAGCAAGAACTGGCCGAGCAGGTGCGCATCACCGTCTGGCACGAGCTCGCCCACTACTTCGGAATCGACGACGTCGACCTCGATGATTGGGGCTACGCCTAGCGGCTTTCGTGGCGATGCTGCGGGGTGGCAAAGTCATCTCCAGCCCCGGTTGAGCTTTCCGGGGCTGTGCTCAGTCCGGCAGTACCCACAACTCCCGCGCCGTGCTGACCCACCGGCCGCAGCTGCCCAATGATGCCGTCGGCAGCCAGCCCATCCTCAGATCGGTCACCGAGGTCAGCGCGGCCCCGGTCAGTGCGCTGAGATGATGTCGGTCAGCGGGCTTGCGAGCGGCCACCGCCACCGCAGTCAGGGTGTGTGCAAGCGCATTGGCCTCCACCGTTTGATAGACCTCGTCGGCCAAGGCCGCGGCGACCACCACCAGAGGTTGGCCTGACGAATGGGCCGCGGCCACAGCGGGCAACAGCTCGCGCATCGCAGACACCTCGCCGTCCACGATCAGGATCAGGGGGTGTTCCAGCACGGCGTACTCGCCGAGGGTGGCGAAAGCGCCGGGGCCATGGCCGCAGGTCAAGTGGGGCGCTGCGTCCAGGCCTGCCCGCAAGGCCTCGATGGCGACAGGATCGGCCCGGTCGTCGGGCTTCAGGTCCTTGGGCTGAACATAGGACGGCGCCGCAGCGTCGGGGGCAAGGCCGGGAATAGGCCGGTCCGGAGGCGAGGATTGGGCTGCGGCACGTCGGCGATTGGTGGTGCGGTCCCACAGATAGCCGTAGGCGACGACGGCGACGCCGAGGACGACCACGATGGTGATTCCGATCCAATCCACGCCTCCAGTGTGCCCGGTGTCGCTGGCACTTACGGTGTTCGTGCGCTGAGTTTGGTCCTTCGTGCCTTGAGCCTGTTGCTCGGGCTCTGAGCGTGGTCTTCGGGCTCTGAGTGTGGCGTCCGTGCCCTGAGCTTGTCGAAGGGCACCCCCACTGCGCACATCTCGCCCTCACCCGCACCCCGCGTCAGTGTGCAATCCGTACCTGCGCGCAGGTAGGCTAAGCGGGCGCTTCGGCGCGGGCCTATAGCTCAATTGGCAGAGCAACGGACTTTTAATCCGTGGGTTCTGGGTTCGATTCCCAGTGGGCCCACCGACCGAGGGAGTTGCGGACTGATGACCGATGAAGTCCTTGCGATTCGACACGTCGGCTTCGAAGATCTGGGGCTGCTCGAGCCGCTGCTGACCGATCGTGGCTACCAAATCCGCTACCTGGAAGCTGGAGTCGAGCCCATCACTGTGGAGGCCGTGCTGCGTCCGCAGCTTCTCATCGTGCTCGGCGGGCCGATCGGCGTCTACGAGACCGATTCGTATCCGTTCCTGGTTGACGAGCGAAACGCCGTCGCCGCACGGCTGAGTGCAGGCAAGGCCACGCTGGGTGTCTGTTTGGGGGCGCAGTTGATCGCGGCTGCACTCGGCGCGGAGGTGCGTCCCACGGGAGGCAAGGAAATCGGCTACGGTCCGCTGACGCTCACCGCCGAGGGGCGTCAATCCGTGCTGGGACCACTCGACGGGGTGCCGGTACTGCATTGGCATGGCGATGAGTTCGCGAATCCCGAGGTCGCGGACCGTCTGGCGGAAACCCCCGGCTTTCCCAATCAGGCGTTCAGTGTGGGGTCCACCGTGTTGGGCCTGCAGTTTCACATCGAGGCAGACAGCACTCGGCTGGAGCAATGGCTCATCGGCCACGCGAACGAACTGGCTGCTGCCGGTGTCGATCCGCGGCGCCTCCGTGCAGATGCCGCTAGCTATGGCCCGCAGCTGGCTACCGTCGCGTCCGGGGTGGTCCGGGATTGGTTGGACGGTATGGCAGGCGCCTGAGCGCGCCAGGGGCCTGTGGTCTTCGGTGGTGCGAGTTCCGAGACTAGCTGCGGGCTGTGGCGCGACGGATCTCGGAAATGAGCGAGGGGTAGGGGTCGCTGAGCGGGCGTCGCTCGCCTCGAAGCTGTTTCATCTGTTCGCGGAGCGGTGCGCCTGCGGAGTAGAAGCGCCCCCGGGTGTTGCCGTGCGGCTCCAAAAGGTCGAGCTCGACCAAGCGGGAAAGGTCGCGGGAGGCCGTCCTCTCCTCGACGTCAGTTCGCTTCACATAGGCCGGTCGAGTCACGCGAAGCCCCAGCTGGGCGTCGAAAAGGGCTTCTGCGGCGCGGTCGGGAAGCCGGTGCTGCGACACCAGGGTGTCGATTGTCGTCCACAGCCGCTCGGCCTCTGTGAAGCGGCGTTGTAGCGTTTGGGCTTGCATGTGGTGGGCGCGCAGGGTGAACTGCAGCCATAGGCGGGTGTCCCGTTCCGGGTGCCACTGACCGGTACCCGTAGCGGCAAGGACGGCGTAGTAATCGTCGGTGTTGTGGCCAAGCCACTCCTCAATGCTGCAGAACGTCGGTTCGAGAATCTGATCCTGGGCGAGAACCATCGTCTGCAGCGCGCGAGCCATTCGGCCGTTCCCATCACGGAATGGATGAATCATGACCAGATTGAGATGAGCCATAGCGGCCCTCACCATGGCGTCGCCGGAGTTGGCGTCCAGAGTTTGCGTCAGGGCGTGCATGAGAGCGGGCACCTGGCCGGCCTCGGGCCCCTGGTAGACGTTTCGCTCCGAGCGGTCGTCGCGGAGGTAGATCGGTCCGGTGCGGTAGCGTCCCGGTGATTTGGCGAGTTCGTGTTCAAGCAACATGAAGTGCATCGAGCGCAAGACGCTTTCGTCGATCGTGAACCCTGGCTCTGCGGCGACACTGAGCACATAAGTCAGCACGCGTCGATACCCAATGATCTCCGCCCAAGTCTTTTCGTCGGCGCTCAAGGGCGGCTCGTCCTCAACTGCCGCGGCGGCGTCCTGGTCGCTGACGGTGTAGCCCTCGATGCTGTTGGAACCTTGAATGGCGCGTGCTTGAGACGTGCGACGCAAGCCCCCGGACCACCGCTTCGGCGCGCGCAGCACTGAAGCGAGCTGCAATCGAATCTGACGGATCTCATCGATGACCGCCAGATCGTCGAGCCCGATCTCGGGTTGTTCGAAGAGGTCCATGACCGACGTCCTTATGTCTCAATTATTAGGACATAAACGGTAACTGTTTGTGCTCGATGGCGCAATGATTGAGACATAGAGACACGGTGGCAGCTGCGCCCTGCCGCAGGATCGAGCCACAGTGCGTCGCCCAGGCGTTCGTCAGGGGGTGACGATCGAGAAGTCCGGGTCGCCCTTGTCTAGGACGCCCAGCAGCCGCGGCAGCACGGAGAGCTCGCCGTCGAAGCTGAAGCCAGCGCCCGACAACGCCGAAGGATCACCGCTCATCAGCATTGGCAGCGCCCGTTTCGGACAGGTAATGATCAACTCGGCCGAATCGACCTTGGCGGCCGTGCTGTAGGTCAGCACGCCGTTGGACAACGTGAGTCGATAATGATCGGCGGAGTCGCTGAACCTCACGTCGATACTCAGCTTCTCGTCCCACGCCCGGGGGCCGTTGACGGTGACTGCGAGGGCATCGAAGAGCAGTTCTGGGGTGAGCGCCCCGACGAGGTCTGGCGACGCGGTCGCGGTCGGGGTGCCGAACTTGCCGTGGCGCAACTCGTAGGCGCCGGAGAGGTAGAAGTTGCGCCAGGTGCCGTTCTCACAGCCGTAGCCGAGTTGCTCGTAGGTATCGGCCAACAGCTCCCGGGCGGCGGCATGGTCCGGCTCGGCGAAGACCACATGGTTGACCACCTCGGCAACCCAGCGGAAGTCGCCGTCCTCGAAGGAAACCCGGGCCTTCGCGACCACGGCATCCGAGCCGCCCATGAACTCCACGTAGCGCTTGGCGCCCTCCACCGGGGTGTGTTGCCACAGGTGGGCGGGGTTGCCGTCGAACCAGCCCAGGTAGCGCTGATAGATGGCCTTCACATTGTGGTTGACGCTGCCGTAGTAGCCGTGGGTGCTCCAGGCCTGCTCCAAAGCCGGAGGCAACTGGAACTCCTCGGCGATTTCGGCACCGACCATGCCTTGGTTGAGCATGCGGACGGTCTGGTCGTGCAGGTAGGCGTACAGATCGCGCTGGACGGTGAGGAACTCCACCAGCTTGTCGGCACCCCAGGTCGGCCAGTGGTGGGATGCGAAGCCGATCTCGGCCACCCCGCCCCACAAGTCGATGGTCTCGGTCAGGTACTGCGACCAGCCGTGCGGGTCGCGAACCACCGCGCCACGCAGCGTCAAGATGTTGTGCAGATTGTGGGTGGCGTCCTCGGCCAGACACACGGCCTTGAAGTCGGGGAAGTAGAACATCATCTCCGAGGGCGCCTCGGTATCCGGTGCCATCTGAAACACAATGCGTACCCCGTCGATGACTTCCTCTTGACCGGTGGTCGTGATCATCAGGGTGGGATTGATCATCGTCACCGTGCCGTGCGAGGTGGTCTGGCCCAGACCCGCGCCGACCGCGCCGGACGCATTGCGAGGCAGCAGGGCGCCATACATGTAGCCCGCTCGCCGGGCCATGGCCGTCCCGGCGTAGACGTTCTCCGCGATGGCGTGATCGGCGAACCCCTCCGGTGCCACGATCGGCACGGCCCCGGAATCGACGTCGGCCTGATCGACGATGCCGCGTACCCCGCCGAAATGATCCAGGTGGGAGTGGGTGTAGATCACGCCGGTGACCTTTCGATCACCGCGATGGTGCCGATACAGGGCCATGGCCGCGGCGGCACATTCGGTGGTGATGAGCGGATCGATCACGATAACCCCGCTGCTGCCCTCCACGAAGGTGATGTTCGACAGGTCCATGCCGCGCACCTGATAGATGCCCTCGACGACCTCGAACAGCCCGTCGCGGGCGTTCAGCGTGGATTGCCGCCACAGACTCGGGTTGACGGTATCGGGAGCGTCCCCGGCGATGAAGTCGTAGGAGGAGTTGTCCCAGGAAACGGTGCCGTCGGCGGTGTGAACCACGCACGGATCGAGGCGTCCAATGAGGCCGCGCTCGGTGGCTTCGAAGTCAGCAGTGTCGGCGAACGGCATTGACGCCAGCGTCGCCTGCTGCTGGTCGATGATGGTCTGTGTGGGCGGCTTCGCGGGAGTGGTCATGTGGGGTGTCCTTCGCGTCAGGGAATCCGTCAGGAGGGAGGCGTCCAGTTGCAGTCTCCGACTCACGCTAGTGCGGGTGGCACACCCTTCGGGGGTGGTTCTTTCAAAATCTGGGTAGGCCTACCTAGGGTTTACTGTCTCCACAGAAGGTCGGGATCCGGAGTGCGTCCGGGGAAAGCGGGGCATCGTGACGACGGTGGATCGTTGGTATGGCGCCTACCTGTTCGACCTGGACGGCACCATCTACCTGGGCGACGAAGTGCTTCCCACCGTGGTTGAGACGCTGGCTCGGATACGAGAACGGAAGCTCCCGGTGCGATTCCTGTCGAACAATCCGACCAAGAGCCCGGCGGAGTATCTGGACAAGCTGGCGCGCTTCGGTGTGGACGCCGAGCAGTCCGAGATCATCAACACTTTGGTGACCACGACCGGTTGGTTGCGGACGCACCGCCCGGACGCGGTGGTGTTTCCCATCGGCGAGCAGCCGCTGATTGATGCCTTGGCTGCGGCTGGTATCGCGATGAGTGATGACCCGGCGCTGATCGACGTGGTGCTGGCCAGCTATGACCGCAGCTTCGACTATCGCAAGCTGCAGATCGCCTTCGACGCGCTGTGGTTCCACAAACGCGCGGTGCTGATGTCGACCAATCCCGACCGGTATTGCCCCTTCCCCGGCGGGCGCGCCGAGCCCGATGCGGCCGCCATCGTGGCGGCGATCGAAGCCAGCACCGGAGTGGTGTGTGAGCGGACCTTCGGCAAGCCGTCGGCACAAATGCTTGAGGTGATCGGCGCCGGACTGGGCGTCCGGCTGAGCGAGGCGGTCATGGTCGGCGACCGGCTGGCCACCGACATTGCCATGGCTCGCCGGGTTGGCATGGACGCAGCACTCGTGCTGACCGGGGACTTCGGCGTTGGGGACCTCGACGGTGTGCCCGATGCTGAGCGTCCCACCTGGGTTGTGGAGACGCTTGCCGATTTGCTGCCGTAGTCACGCTGGGGTTGAGTCCATAGCTCATCTTGCCGGGTTTCGAGACGCTCACTTCGTTTGCTCCTCAACCAGCCGTGGGAGGGGATGTTCGCTCCTTTTTTGGCGAGAGCGGGCGTCGACTTGTTTCGGCTGGTTGAGGAGGCCCGCAGGGCCGTGTCGAAACCTCGCAGGGTGGTGTGTGGACTTGTGGCGGGGGTTTCGAGGCGCTCGCTTCGTTCGCCCTTTAGCCGGCCGGTGGAAGGGTGGGTGTTCGCTCCGCAGGCGGCTGGTGTTTCGGCTGGTTGAGGAGGCCCGGCGGGCCGTCTCGAAACCGGGGCTAGGCGATCGGGTCGGTCAACACCGCGTAGCTGTCCGGGCGCCGAGTCGTCAGGAACGGGAACAGGGTCAGCCAGTCGCGACGCTGGTCGAGGTCCAAGGTAGCGACCAGGACGGCGTCCTCATCGCGGGGGGCTTGCACCAGCACCCGGCCGAAGGGATCACAGATGAAGCTGGAGCCGTAAAAGGTGATCAAGCCCTCATCGCCCCAGCGGTTGGGCACGACCATGAACAATCCGGAGTTGATGGCGTTGCCGACGATGGTTTGGCGCCACAGCGGCTCGGTGTCGAAGTCGGGGTGATCGGGCTCGGAACCGATAGCGGTGGGGTAGGCCAACAACTCGGCGCCACCCAGGCTGTAGGCCCGAGCCACCTCGGGGAACCATTCATCCCAGCAGGTCGGCAGGCCCACCTTGGGAGCCGACGGCAGCGGCAATTCGGTGACCGGGTAGGCGTTCTCGGCCGGGCCGGGACGGAAGTAGTGGTCCTCGTAGTAGCCGGCGGTAATCGGAATATGGGTCTTGCGGGTGCGTGCGAGCAACTCGCCGGCCGGCGAAACCACGATGGCGGTGTTATAGCCGCGTCCGTCTTCAGCATCAGCCCGCTCATACAGCGAAGCATGCACGAGCACGTTGTTCGCCTTCGCCGCCTCGGCCGCCAGAGCGAAGGTGGGGCCGTCGGTCAGCGGCTCGGTCAGGTCGGCCGGACGCCCGGTCGGCTTCACATCTGCCGGGTAGCGCATCAGCGTGATCTCAGACAGGAACACGATCTCGGCCCCGGTTGCTGCCGCCGAGGCGATGCCATCGGTGAGCACCTCGCGGTGTTCATCAGGGTCGGCATGCCAGCGGGTCTGCACCAGGCCCACGGTCAGCGGGGCGCGGGTGCTTGCCTCCACCCGGCACAACGAGGGCAGCGATTCGGCGATCAGGGTCTTCATGGGCGAACTCCGGTAGCGGGCTGTTGTTGGGTGATGCAGTGAATGCCGCCGCCGCGGGCGAACAACGGACGGGCGTCGATTCCGACGATCTCGCGACCGGGATAGGCGTTGGCCAGCACATCTAGGGCTTCGGCATCGGACGGATCGGCGAAAGTGCAGGCGATCACTGCGCCGTTGGCGGCGAAGTGGTTGACGTAGGAGTAGTCGACGTAACCCTCGGCGTCTTTGAGCACTGTCGGCGCGGGTAGGCCGATCAGCTCGAGTTGGCGTCCGTCGGCGTCGGTGACATCGAGGGTGTCGCGCAGCTCGGCGCTGACGGAATGATCGGGATGCTGGTCGTCGCGCTGGTCGTGATAGAGCACCACGCCCGGACTGGCGAAGCAGGCCAGGATGTCGATGTGGCCGCGGGTGCCGAAGTCTTGGGAGTCGCGGGTCAGTCCGCGTTTGGCCCAGATGACCTTGCGGGCTCCCAGAGTGCGGGTGAGTTCAGCTTCGACGCGTTCTTTGTCCCAATCAGGGTTGCGGAAGCGGTCGAGCTGCACGGTTTCGGTGACCAGAAAGGTGCCCTGGCCATCGGTGTGAATACCGCCGCCCTCGTTGACCATCGTCGATTCGATGCAGATTGCTTCGGCCGCTTCGATGGCGACCTTTGCCGCGTGTTGGTCGTGTTTCCAGCGGGCCCAGTGCTGCTGGCCCCAGCCGTTGAAGACCCAATCCACGCCGCCGAGGTGGTTGTCCTCATCGAGCACGAAGGTGGGGCCGATGTCGCGGTACCAGGCATCGTCGAGGTCGGTGGCGTGAAGCTCGATGGACGCACTGAGTCGCCGCTTGGCTTCGCGATGACCGTCGGGAGTGACCAGCATCGAGACCGGCTCGAACTCCGAAACCGCGTTGGCCACCGCCGCCCAGGTGGTCCAAGCCTCCTCGGCGTCAGCAACCGATTCGCCCAAGGTGTAGGCCGCGGAAGGCCAGGCCATCCAGGCGCGCTCGTGCGGTTCGGATTCGGCCGGCATGTGCCACGTAGACAATCTGG
>DMIX01000242.1 GCA_003451975.1 Propionibacteriaceae bacterium | reverse complement strand
CCGTATGGCCCAATTGCCCCATCACCGTCTCGTGGGCAACTTCGGCGGGCACCCCGTTTTGTTCGAAGTGAGAGTTGCCGTCCGGGTCGATCATCTTCAGATCCGTCAGATTCGACAGCCAGATGATGCCGCCGAACATGGTGATCGCCACTGCACCCAGCAACGCCAACGTGGTGGCGGCGTTGCGGCTCTTCGGCTCACGAAAAGCAGGCACTCCGTTGGAGATCGCCTCCACACCGGTCAGGGCCGCTGATCCGGAGGAGAACGCCCGCGCCAGCAAGGCCGCCATCGCCAAACCGATGAAAGGTTCGTAGTCGGAGGAACCGACCACCTCATAGGGCGCGGTGGGGGCACTGAGGTGCTCCCCCAGGCCAAAGATGCGGAACAGACCCCAGGCGATCATGCCCAGCACCGCGATCATGAAGCCATAGGTGGGCACGGCGAAGAAGGATCCCGACTCACGCACCCCGCGCAGGTTCATACCCATCAGGATCAGCACCACCACTGCCGCCCACAGCCCCTCATTTCCGGCAAGGAGGGGCATCATGGCCTTGGCATTCTGAACCCCGGAGGACACCGACACCGCCACGGTCAGCACATAATCAACCAGCAAGGCGCTGGCCACCACCATGCCGGCGGCGGGGCCTAGGTTCACGGTGGCGACCTCGTAGTCACCCCCACCAGAGGGATAGGCGTGCACGGTCTGCCGGTAGGACATGATCACCAGGAACATGACCACGGCCACCGCAATCGCGATCTGC
This sequence comes from Propionibacteriaceae bacterium, assembly GCA_003451975.1. Lineage (GTDB taxonomy): Bacteria > Actinomycetota > Actinomycetes > Propionibacteriales > Propionibacteriaceae > Propionicimonas. Next base: position 1,753 of record DMIX01000242.1, on the reverse strand, counting down.
CAGGAGAATGCGAATCCGGCCATGCCTGCCAAGGACAGTGTCAGCAGGATCTCGTCGGGGGCGTACGCGACTGAACTCAATGCGTCCGAAGCGAATACCGGCAAGGCAATCCGCTTGGGCAGCAGAGTCTCTCCAAGCTGAGCACTGGCGAGCTTCCTGCCCACCAGCAACCGCTTCACGAAGTCAGCGACGTTCACGACTGAGAACCTTATGCCCAATCGGGCCGCCGGGTTGGATGATGCGGCGTCGCGGGACGCGCCGCGCCACCGGCTGAGGGGAGATCACCCGCGCGCCATCGGATTGATAGGGTCACCAGTGTCAGGTCAGTGACGGCGCTTTGGAGGCAACGGCGATGCATATCGTCATCATGGGCTGCGGACGCGTGGGGTCATCCCTGGCCCGCGCCTTGGAGCGACGCGGCCACTCGGTGGCCGTGATCGATCTCGCTCAGGATTCGTTCCGTCGGCTCGGCCCGGAGTTCCAGGGCAAGACGGTCAAGGGTGTTGGTTTCGACCGCCAAGTGCTGGTGCGGGCCGGGATCGAACGCGCTGACGGATTCGCTGCGGTCTCCAGCGGCGACAACTCCAACATCTTGGCTGCTCGAGTGGTTCGCGAGACCTTCCAGGTGACCAATGTCGTGGCCCGCATCTACGACCAGGGTCGCGCCGAGGTCTACGAGCGATTGGGCATTCCCAGCGTCGCCACGGTGCGCTGGGCGGCCGACCAGGTGTTGCGTCGGCTGCTGCCCTCGGGTTCGGAGCCGCAGTGGCGAGACCCGTCAGGCACGGTGAGACTCATCGAGGTCCACGTGGATCCGGATTGGGTCGGTACCAAGGTGATTCAGATGGAGTCCGCCGCGCGGTGTCGGATTCCGTTCTTGATGCGATTCGGCACTGGCCTGGTGCCCGACGACCGCACTGTGTTCCAGGATGGCGACCTGATCTACGCCGCTGTGACCTACGACCAGGTGAACGATGTCGAGGACACCCTCGGCGCACCGCCGGTGAAGCACTAGGAGGACGGGCGGATGCGTGTAGCTATCGCCGGAGCCGGCAACGTTGGGCGCTCGATCGCTCGGGAACTGATCGCCAGCGGGCATCAGATTCTCCTGATCGACCGCGATCCCAATGCGATCAAGCCCGAGAGCGTCCCTGAGGCCGAGTGGCTGTTGGCCGACGCCTGCGAGGTGTCGAGCTTGGAGGAAGCCGGTCTGGACACCTGTGATGTCGCCATCGCTGCAACCGGCGATGACAAGGCAAACCTGGTGCATTCGCTGTTGGCCAAGACCGAGTTCGGCGTACCCCGCACCGTTGGTCGGGTCAACCACCCGGCCAACGAATGGATGTTCGACGATCTGTGGGGCGTCGACGTTTCGGTGTCCACACCACGGCTGATGTGTGCTCTGGTCGAGGAAGCGGTCACCGTCGGCGACCTGGTGCGACTGTTCAGTTTCCGCGGCGGTCACGCCAATCTGGTGGAGATGACTCTTCCGGAGGAATCGCCGCGGGTGGGCAGTCGGGTCTCCGACCTCTCACTACCCGGCGACGCAGTGCTGGTGGCCATCATCCGCGATGGAGCCGCCCGTGCACCCGAGCGCGACGCCGCACTGGAGGCCGACGACGAGCTTCTCTTCCTCGCACCATCGGAGTCCGAGCCGGAGTTGGCTCAGTACCTCATGCCAAAGGCGCCGCGCGACGTCTGATCAGTCGGCAATGAGCTCGTAGCGCGGGTTGTACAGCGACCGCTTGCCGTC
>DMIX01000124.1 GCA_003451975.1 Propionibacteriaceae bacterium | reverse complement strand
GGTTTGGGGGAAGAACGTCGGCGATCTGGCCAGGTTCGTCGAGGAGACAACCGGCATCCAGCCGGCTCGTGAGGATCAGACCGACCGTTTCATCAAGGTGAAGTTGACTGGCGACCAGATCGAGCTCCTGCGTGAGCGCGAGGAAGTCGAACGGCGCGTGTTCTCTGGGCCGCATGTTTTGTTCAAGATCTGGTACGACAAGCCCTTTGCGCCACAGGCGATGTATCTGCCTGGTGTAGAAGACGAAGTGCTGCGCACTTTCAAGAACCTGACGTGCATTAAATCGTTGGCGGCACAGCGGATGTTTGACGCGTGCGGTCAGGCCATTCACTGGGCGGTGATCGATACCGGTATCGACGTCAACCATCCGTGGTGGAAGGGACAGACCTGGGACGAGACCACCAACATCGATTTCTCCGGCGAGAACACTACCGAGGATCTGGTGGGACACGGGACGCACATCGCAGGCGTGATCAAGCTGATCGCTCCCGAAGTAACCCTCTACAATTTCAAGGCGATTGCCAAACAAGGCGGCAGCAGTTTCTCGCTGATCCGCGCGATGTATCACGTTCGTATGGCCAACCTGGAAGCCGGGCACGTCAAAATCCAGGGCGTGAATCTGAGCGTTGGGGGTGTAGTGCCGGTGAAGAGCTACGGTTGCGGTTGGTCACCCGAGTGCCAGGAAGCCAATGCACTGGTGAATTCAGGAGTGGTGGTTTGTGCGGCGGCATCGAACGACGGTTACAAAATACTGCCGACGATCAGCGATGAGAACGAGTTGGAGTATTTCTCCACCTACATGACCCTGGGTTTCACCGATCCGGGAAATGCCGAGGAAGTGATTACCGTCGGCTCCACGCACAGTGAGTTCCCACATCGCTACGGACCATCCTATTTCTCCTCGAAAGGCCCTACCGGCGACGGGCGTTTCAAACCCGATGTCCTCGCTCCGGGAGAGAAGATCTATTCGGCTTGGCCAGGGACTACCGAGATGAAAAGTCTGGACGATCTGGTGGCGCTCAGCGGTACCAGCATGGCGACGGCCCACGTTTCCGGTGCGGTCGCGCAGTTCCTTTCGGTCAAACCGGAATTCATCGGTTTGCCGCGTCAGGTCAAACAGATGTTGATGGCGACCTGCGTGGACCTGAACCGCGATCGAAACTTCCAGGGCGCCGGTCTGATCGACGTCTTGAATCTGATCCAACGCACATGAGTGTGAGCCGCATGCGGCGGATGCATTTGAGAGGAGTTCCGGATGGAGTTTGACGTGGCGTTTCTCGATATCGGACACGGGGACTGCTCGGTCATCACGTTCGTCGACCCCGCTGACAGCGAGCGACGGCGTTGCATCGTGATCGACGGTGGTGAGGAAGGCACGAAGGGGGTCAGCCATCTGCAAGCCGATGCCCCAGCCGCGGCGTGGCGGCTGGCCGCATATCTCAAGGAGCGCGAGGTCTGCTATATCGACCTGCTCATCGGCACACACATCGATTCCGATCACATCGGCGGGTTGCTGACTTTCCTGCAGGAATATACCGCCAAGGCGGATGACGATGCGAGCCCGTTCTGGAACGACCGGCGGGTATGTATCGGGCAGTACTGGGGCCCGTTGAGCGATTCGTGCTGGGGACGGATCGACCAGGAGCAGGGTGAAGATGAACGCAAACGCTACCACGAGCTAATGCAGTTGCTCGTCAAGCTCAAAGTGAAGAAGAAGCAAACCAGCCAGGACCAGCACGAGATCACGCGCCTGGAGGGGGAGATCGCCCGGCTGCGTGATGCTGTGAATCGACTGATGTCCGTGCACAGCTCGCGGGCGTTCGTCGCGCAGAGCGTGCGGCAGAACAGCGCTCTCGACGCGCTGGTCCGGCAGCACGTCGCCAACCCGGAGCGCGATATCCTCGCGCCGGACTTACTGCACCTGCCGCCGGCGCCGTTCCCGTCGGTCCGCATCGATCTACTTTGGCCCGACGTACAGATTCCCGACTCGATGATCAAGGCGGCGCTGTTCCGTCCGGTCGACAATGCGGCCCCGGCGACCGACAACCGGCGCCCGCAGAACCTGGCCGAGCTGCTTGAGCGAGTCCTGGACAACCAGGAAGCGCTGGCGCGCACAGAGGATCGCAAGGCCAACAACCGTAGCATTGTGATCAGCGTGCGGCCCACTGAGTGGAACGGCTCAGAGGATACCTGGCCTGCCGTGCTGCTGACCGGCGACGCGGAGAGCGAGAGCTGGCAGCGCATGGTCCCTCGCTACGACGACGGTGAGCTCGCGGCCTACATCCTGAAGGTGCCCCACCACGGCAGCGCACAAAACGGTATTACTCCCGAAGCGTTGCGTGCCATCCGGCCGCGCTTTGCGATCGTCTCTGTGGGTCCGATTCACAGCCTGCCGGAGGCGCTCACCTTGAACCGGCTGCGGAGCGAAACGGAGACCCCGCTCGATATCTTCTGTACGGAACGCAATCACAATCCCGCCAAGCATGGCCCGTGTCTGCATGCCTTGCCGGGTTGCGTGCGCGGCAGATGGGAGGATTACCGGGGTGTGGTGTTCGGATTCGATACGGCTGAAGGCAGTGTGTCGGTCGTGGCCTTGCGCTTCGTGAAAGGCGCGGCAGACTACGAGCTGGAATTCCATTGGGTGCGCGATCATGAATCCGATCCCCAACGCGTGTTGTGGTGCCGTCAGGGACAGTGGAACGGGGGATGACCTCCGCGTCGCTGGAGAGTCGATCCTTCGCCTGCATACGTCGTCGATTGCGGCACACCAACCAGGTGCGCCTCCCGATTGCATGGGCTGCGCTTTCACCCGCTCGCTGCCGAACAGGGGCGGCAGTACCGGAAAGGGGCTAATTGTTGGGCGCTTTGGCGTTGATCCAATCGACAATGAACTGGATCTGTTCCGCGGTCAGTTTATCGCCGCGAGGCGGCATTTCCCCAGAGACAACCACCTGCGCTAACCGGCTCGTATCGGCGTCCCCAGGCACAACCACTTTTCGTGCGCCACCGGCCAACACATCGTCATAGGACGCAAGTGATATTCCGGCGCGTGGGCTGCTGCTGCCGTGACACTGCGTGCAGCGCGCCTCGAAAATCGGCAGCACATCGCTCATGAAGCTGACGTCTCCCGCCGCGATGTCCTCGACAACGAGCGTCTCGGCGACTGCGGCAGCAGTTGCGGTGTCGGTCGTCGCGGCAGCGGCTGGAGCCGGCGTGCCGGTCGGTGGGGATGGCTCCGTCGGTGGTGCTGCCGCCGTATCACTC
>DMIX01000317.1 GCA_003451975.1 Propionibacteriaceae bacterium | reverse complement strand
TCACTCGGCGTGGACTACATCGACGAATCCGAGGTACTGACCCCTGCCGACGAGGAATTCCACATCGACAAGAACGCCTTCAAGGTCCCCTTCGTCTGCGGTTGCCGCAACCTGGGCGAGGCCCTGCGCCGCATCGCCGAGGGCGCGGCCATGATCCGCACCAAGGGCGAGGCCGGCACGGGCGACGTGGTCGAGGCCGTGCGCCATGCGCGGGCCGTCCAGGACGGCATCCGGCGGGTCGTTCACATGCCTGCCGAGGAGATGGTCGCCTTCGCCAGGGAGATCGGCGCGCCCGTGGAACTGCTGCGCCGGGTGCGCGAGCTGGGCCGGCTGCCCGTGGTCAATTTCGCGGCCGGCGGCGTGGCCACCCCGGCCGACGCGGCCCTCATGATGCAACTCGGCATGGACGGCGTCTTCGTCGGCTCCGGCATCTTCAAATCCGGCGATCCGGCCAAGCGCGCCGCAGCAATCGTCAAGGCGACCGCCGCCTACACCGACGCGTCCGTGATCGCCGAGACCTCCCGCGGTCTGGGTGAGGCCATGGTCGGCATCAATGTCGCCGACGTCCCCGCTCCCCATCGCCTCGCCGAGCGGGGTTGGTGATGACCAACCCGGGAGCGCTCGGTGGGCCGACGGTGGGAGTGTTGGCGCTGCAGGGCGGGGTGGCGGAGCATGTCGAGCTGCTGGAAGCGTTGGGGGCGCGAGTCGCGGCGGTGCGGACGCCGCGTGACCTGACCGGGAGCGATGGAGTTCGCGTGGATGCGATGGTGCTACCGGGCGGGGAGTCCTCGGTGATCGATCGCTTGCTGCGAACTTTCGAGCTGTTCGAGCCGTTGCGCGAAGCCATCGTCGGCGGTCTACCCACTCTGGCGACTTGCGCGGGACTGATCCTGCTCGCCGAGGAGGTCCTTGATCCGGCACCGGGTCAGCAGTCCCTGCGCGTTATGGACATCACCGTGCGCCGTAACGCTTTCGGTCCGCAGGTGGCATCCTCGGTGGAATCCCTGGAAACCACCGACGGTCCGGTCTCGGTGGCCTTCATTCGTGCCCCAGAGGTGGTTCGTACCGGGCCAGGTGTCGCCGTCGTAGCCCGCCGCGGCCCGGCGATCGTGGCGGTTCGCCAGCGGGCTATCACCGGGCTGGCCTTCCATCCCGAACTCACCGGTGAGACCCGGTTCCATCGCCAGTTGCTGACTCAGGTGGAGGTGTCCGCCCGGGCGTCCTGAGCGACGACTGGGTGGTTTTGCCACCGGTCGTCGACCCCGCCCATCGAGCTGAGGTAGGCTCCTGCGGCGAGGGGAGTACTTCGTCAAGTCACCCGCGGTCAATACGGATCCTCAATCCTCGCGGGTGCGCCGCTGCAGCGGTGAAGGAGACCTCACAGTTCGACTGTGAGAGGAAACCTGTCCATGATCCACACCCTGGAACTCGGCATCGGAACCCCGCAGCTGTGGGGCATCACGCTGTTGGCCGTGGTGGCACTGTTCGTTGCCGACTTTGTCGTTACCCGCAAGCCGCATGAGGTGTCCATCAAAGAGGCCATCGGCTGGTCGGTGTTCTACATCGCGCTGCCGGTGGCCTTCGGTGGCTGGATCTGGCTGCAATACGGCCAGCAGGTCGGCTTTCAGTACTACGCCGGCTACCTGGTGGAGAAGTCGCTCAGTGTGGACAACTTGTTCGTCTTCATGCTGCTGTTGGCGTCCTTCGCCGTTCCCCGGGAATTGCAGCAGCGGGTGCTGCTGATCGGGGTGGCCGGGGCATTGATGTTGCGCGGAGTATTCATCGCCGTGGGCGCCGCCATGCTGGCCAACTTCGCGTGGACCTTCCTGCTGTTCGGCGCCATTCTGCTGGCCACTGCGGTCAAAGTGCTCCGGGACGCCCGCAACCCCGCCGAGCATGAGATCGATCCCGATCAGATGCGCGTGGTGCGCCTGGTCCGGCGGCTCTACCCCGTGACTGATGGCTACCGCGGTACCCGGATGAGCCTGATCGAGAACGGGCGCCGCGCGCTGACTCCGCTGGCGTTGGCCACCGTGGCCATCCTGGCGACCGACGTGGTCTTCGCGGTGGATTCGGTGCCGGCGGTGTACGGCATCACCGGCGATCCCTATCTGGTCTTCGTCACCAATGCCTTCGCTTTGCTCGGCCTGCGGGCGCTCTACTTCGTGCTGGAGGGTCTGTTGGGGGCCTTGGTGCATCTGGGCTACGGGCTGGCTGGCATTTTGGCGTTCATCGGGGTGAAGCTGGTGCTGCACTGGGCGCACGGCGTCTGGCCGGCGGTACCCACCGTGGCGACCGAGACGTCACTGGTGGTCATCGTGGCGATCCTCGCCACGGTCGTCCTCACCAGTGTGCTCGCCAACCGTCGGACGGCGCGTCGCGAAGCCGCCGACGTCGAAGTTCGTCCGGATTCAGCCGAGTTGCAGAATCCGGACGGCGGCCAGTAGCACCAGCAGCAGGCTCAGCCCCGCGAACCCGAGCCACTGAATGGTGCTGCGGTTCTTGCGGGGCGCGTAGATGATGATCGCCGTCGCCGCCAGGCCACCCACCAGGCCACCCAGGTGGCCCTGCCAGGAAATGCCGGAACCCATGAAGGTGAACACCACATTGATTCCCAGCCAGATCAGCACGGTTCGGAAGTCGCCGCCCACCTTCAATGTCAGCAGCAACAAGGCACCGATCAAGCCGAAGATGGCACCGGAGGCGCCCAAGGTGCTGGAGGACGGCTCCGCGAACCACATCACGGTCACCGAACCGGCGAACAACGAAATCAGGTAGACCGCCAGGAACCGCGCCCGGCCCAGGGCGCGCTCCAACGGTGGGCCCAGAAACCACAGCGCCAGCATGTTCATGCCGATGTGCAGGATCTCGATGTGGGTGAAGCCGCTGGTGAGCAGCTGCCACCAGGCCCCGTCGGCGACCCCAGGCACCCAGGAGCCGTCAGAAACGGTCCGACACATCGCAGCAGAGTGCACCGAGGGGTAGTAAGAGCCCGGCTGTGCGGTCGACCAGCATTGTCCCGTTGGGGACAGGGCCAGGAGTTGGCCCAGCCGGCTGCTCTGGCCGCCGGTGAGCATGATCGCCGCCCATACCGCCACATTCATCACGATGAGGGTGATCGAAGTGATCATTGGATTGGTCGAGAGACGGCCACCGAAAGGGCCTTGATTCTGGCGGGTCTGGCGGGCGCCTTCTCGGACACATTCTGGGCACTGGAATCCAACGGCCGCGCTGATCATGCAGTCTCCGCAGATCGGACGGCCGCACCGTTGGCAGGCGATGTAAGTGGGGCGGTCGGGGTGCCGATAGCAGGCCGCGGGCGGCGGCGGTTGGGTCATGGTCGAAACCCTACCCGGCGAATTTTCGGTGAGTGGAGATAATGGCGGTGTGAAACGAGTTGCGTTGGTGTTGGGTTCTGGCGGGGCACGCGGCTACGCGCATATCGGGGCTTTGCAGGTGCTTCGTGAACGAGGGTATGAGGTCACCGCGATTTCCGGGACTTCGATGGGCGCACTGGTGGCGGGTCTGTACGACACCAACACTCTGGATGCCTACACCGACTGGGTCACCACCTTGTCGGCCAAGGATGTTCGCAAGTTGCTCGATCCGGTGCTTCCGGGGCCGGGGCTGCTCAAGTTGGAGCGGGTGTTGGGTCGAGTCGACGAACTGCTCGATGGTGCTCTCATCGAAGACCTGCCCATTCCCTACACGGCGGTGGCCACCGATATCGGCGCGCGTCGGGAAGTGTGGTTCACTCGCGGGCCGCTGGAGGCCGCGATACGGGCATCGGTGGGTATACCAGGCCTGGTGACTCCGATCATGGTCAACGGTCGGCTGCTGGTGGACGGTGGCGTGCTGAATCCGGTCCCTATGGAACCGGTGATCGCCGCTGACGCAGACTTCACCATGGCGATCAGCCTCAGCGGTCCCAAGAAGCAGTCCGAGGTGCTCACCCCGGCTCGGGAGTCTGCCGAGCAGCGACCGTCCAGTGAATGGTGGGATCGCTTCCTGCGCACGGCCGCCGGGGTGTGGGAGAACGAGTTCGTGGCGTCGATGATGACGCGCTTCAATCGCGGTGAGGGCACCGAGGCACAGACCTCGACGTATCAGGAGCCGCCGTCCGGGCTCGGCATCGCTGATGTCACCACCATGTCGCTGGACACGATGAGCGCATTGATCACCCGGTTCCGGCTGGCCGCCTTGCCGCCTGATGTGCTGGTGACGGTGCCCGGGGACGCGGCGAAGGTGATGGACTTCCACCGGGCTGAGGAGTTGATCGCTCTGGGTCGACGCCTCACCGAGGAGGCCTTGGACGCCGCCTTCGGCGATGAGGGCACAGTGCCTGGTTTAACCCCGGCGATCGAACCGGCCATCTTCACCGAGTAGTGCGGTGATCACTCCGATTCGTCGGAGGCGGTGTCGGGCTCGACGGCGGCGCGCTTGGAGATCTTGATGGTGACTTCGCCGGATTCCAGATCGTGAGTCTTGGAACCCGGGCCGCCAGCCTCTTCATCGACGACAAAGATCTTCTCCAGGTCGCGCTGCTCCTGTTGGTGGCGCAATCCTGGTTGGAAGATCTGTAGAAAATCGCTCATGGCCCTCAGTGGTCGATCTTACCCGCCAGTTCTGCGGCGCGGTGTACGCCGATGCCTCGCAGTTGTTCCCACGCCAGTCGATGGTGGCTCGTGGAGTCGACGACCAACAGCGGCACCTCCCCGGGCTTGCGGGTGTGTACCAGAACCGGAAGACCGCGGGTGGGTTGCTCATAGGGCAGGGCGGTCGCCAAGGTGCCTTGGAGTGGGAGCAGACGCTCGCGGTCGGCGTCGTCCCAGGTGCGCGCGACCGCCGTCATGTCGGCCTCGCTGAGCTCCACCCATACCGACCACACGAAGGTTCCGAAGTCGTTGTCGTCAACCGGCAGTTGGAGGTGGCCACGCAAGAAGTGGCGAATCTCGCCGTTGCAGGGGAGCAGGCAGATATCAGGAGTGAGTTCGGCTTCCAAGCGCTCGCCGACGCCGACCTCGAGCCAGGCGTCGGGGGCCATCGGCCACAGCAACCGGGCCACATTTCGGTGCACCTTGTGGCAAACCTTGCACTCAAGGCGAGAGCTCCCTGTCAGTTGCCCCATGAATTCGATTCTCCCTCAACCGACGCGATCGTGCGGGCAAACAACCAACAACGCCGGGGCCATTTTTCGCCGATACGCGCAGATCCCGTCCGAGTGGGTTCGGACGGGATCTGCGCAAAGGTGGTGGCTGGCTGGAACCGATCAGGCCGGGACCGGCTGGCCGATGAGGGCCGACTTCGCCGATTCGGGGAGGAACGATCCGGCGATGGTGTTCCGGGCCAGGGCCTCGGCCTGTTGCTCGGTGAGGCCGTTGTCAGCGACGAGAGCGGCCATGTTGGCGTCCAGGTAGCCGCCGAAATAGGCCGGAGCGTCGGAGGTGACCACGATGGCGACTTCTTCTTCGAGAAGCCGTGCGACAGACAAATCTGCCTCACTCGCGACGTGCAGTGCTTTGGTCGACAGCGGGCTCATCGTCAACGGAATGCTGTAGTCGGCAAGGTAGTAGAGCAGATTGCGATCAGTCAGGGCGGCGGCGCCGACCCGACCCACCTTCAGCGCGTGCAAGCATTCCCAGGTCATGTCGTCACCGGCTGCGGCGCCGACATGGGCGACGGTATGGAGACCGTCGGCGCGGGCTCGGCCGAACAACGGGACCAGGTCTTTCGGTGATGCGTCCGGCGAGGACACGCACACCTCGACGGCGGTGATGTCGGCGCCCGCCGCTTTCGCCTGGTCGTAGACCGCTACAGCAGCATCGACCGGCAGATCGACCGGGAAGTTCAGTACCAGGCCGGTGCTGACTCCATGGCTGGTCTGCGAGTCCTTCAACACACTGCCGATGCCGTTGAGAACGGCTTCGGGTGCAATGCCGCGCGCCATGTGGCGCGCCAGATCGCACGAAATCTCCGCGTGGACGATTCCGATGCTCTGGGCTTTGGTCAGATAGGCGGTGGTGAGTTCAGCGAAGTCCTGTTCGGTGGTGAGCACCGCGGCGCTCGCCCGATAGAGCTCGACGAAATCCTGCACTGACTGGTACGTGAAGTGGCTGCGCAGCTCGGCCGGATCGGCGTAGGGAAGCTCGACGCTGTTCCGCTTCGCCAAGGCAAAGGTCAGTTCTGGTTCAAGCGTTCCTTCAATGTGCACATGCAATTCGGCATACGGTGACATGTTCCCCTCCTTGAACATTGCGACTCGATGCTAGCTGTTGCTCGCCCACCAGGTGCCGTATGTGTGAGGTTATCTGCGGGTTTTTCATTTCGGGCGAGCGTTTTGTCACCCATAAGGGGGATAGCGCAGGAAGAAATCCGGGCAGCAACGCAGTTAGTTTCCCGGAATTGCAGTGGTGGCCGGCCGGGAGGGGTCCCGGCCGGCCACCACTGGGAACTCCGCTGGGCACCCGTTCGGCCCGTGAGTCACCATGGCTGAGGTCGGATGAAAGTCCACATGATCGCGGATCTCCCGCGCGGTTGGCCACCGAACTCCCCCGAATGTCGGCATCAACCCGGATCTTGTATCCGATCTCGGCACTCCAGTCAGTCAGCTCCGAGCCTGGTTCACCGCTCCCCCCGAACATCCCCCCGGCTATGCCTGGCTCGGCGTCGGCGCCTCCCGTACTGGTGTTTTAACTATAGATCCGCGGTTGATCAGCACCTAGGTGTTCCGCCGGAGTAATACCACGTAGCGATGACTGCGTGGCCTTCTGGTGGTCGTTATCGATTTGAGGGGATCCCGATTAGGACTCACCCGGCTGGTTTGACGGGTATAGGCGTCGCCAGAGCGCGCAGCAGGGCATGATTGTGCCGTGAGTGATGAGGCGGACACCATGGTCACCGATGGTGGTGATGCCGGGGGGTTCACGGACGCCGATGCGGTCTTCGTAACCGACCGGGTGGCGTTGGGCGCCGACTTGGCGGCGAATTTCCGTCGGGCGCAGACTCAGCTGGCCGAACTCGTCGATGCGGGCATTACCCACATCGTGGATCTTCGCTCGGAGTGGAGTGATGAGGCCCTGGTCGGCGCGTGGGCGCCGCAGGTGGCCTACCTGCATCATCGGGTGGACGATGCCGGCCAGTTCATCCCGCCAGCGTGGTTCGAGGCGCTGGCGCAGTGGGTGCGGGAGGCCTTGGACTCCGACCCCGAGGCGAAGGTTTTCGTGCATTGCCACATGGGGGTCAATAGGGCGCCTTCTGCGGTATTGGCCATCCTGCTGGATCAGGGCGTCGGCCTGCGTGACGCTCTCAACGCGATCCGCGATGCGCGCCCGGTCGCGGTGATCG
>DMIX01000332.1 GCA_003451975.1 Propionibacteriaceae bacterium | reverse complement strand
CTGCCGCAACATTTATGCGCGGTGGGGCTGAAGGAATTAGATCGGGAAAGGAGTGTGGTGTCATTCGAGCGAAAACGGAGACAAGATCGGCCAGTTCAAGAGTTTGTCATGCATAGTCGTTCATGTGGGCTACTATCAACGCAATACCGTAGGAGGATATAAGATGATTTACGAACAACCGGGTCGGCCCGGAAGCAAAATCACGTTCAAGCCTCGCTATGACAATTTCATCAACGGGAAATGGGTCGCTCCCCTTAAGGGGGAGTATACTGACAACATCGCTCCGGCAATCGGTAAGCCGTTCTGCCAGGTGCCTTTGTCTACCGTCGAGGACGTCGAGATGGCAGTGGATGTGGCGTGGGCAGCGAAGGATGCCTGGGGCAAGACCTCGGTCAAAGACCGCGCGGCGATCCTCAACGCCATCGCCGATCGCGTGGAGCAGAATTCCGATATGCTGGCGGTGGCCGAATGCTGGGACAAGGGCAAAGCCATCCGCGAAGTCGTTGGCGGAGACATACCCACGGTACCCGATGCGTTCCGCTATTCCGCGGCCTGTATCCGCACGCAGACCGGAGAGATCTCCGAGCTCGACGCCAACACGGTGTGCTATCACTTCCACGAGCCGCGCGGCGTCATCGGTGCGATCATTCCATGGAACTTCGCGCTCGATATGGCCTCGTGGAAGCTGGGGCCGGCGCTGGGCGCTGGCAATACGGTCGTGCTCAAGCCGGCTAGCCTGACGCCGGTCTCCGTGCTCGTCTTCGCCGAGCTGATCGCCGACCTGCTGCCGCCCGGCGTGCTGAACATCGTCAACGGGCCCGGCCCTGAAGTGGGCAAGGCATTGGCGACACATCCGCGCGTCTCGAAGGTCGCGCTGACCGGTGAGACGACGACCGGCCGCCTGATTATGCAGTACGCGGCGCAGAACATCATCCCGGTGACGCTCGAGCTGGGCGGGAAGTCGCCCAACGTCTTCTTCGCCGATATCGTCGAGAAGGACGACGAGATGCTCGACAAAGCACTCGAAGGTATCCTGCTGTTCTGCTACAATACCGGCGAAGTGTGCGATTGCCCGTCGCGCGCGCTCGTCCAGGAATCGATTTATGACCGGTTTATGGAGAAAGCCCTCGCCCGCCTGGCCAATGTGAAGCAGGGCAATCCGCTTGACGAGGCTACGATGGTTGGGTCGATGGTCTCGGCCAAGCAGATGGCACGCGCCGCCGATTACGTCGCCACCGGCCTGGCGGAAGGCGCGGAGTGTCTCGCGGGCGGCGAGCGCAACGTGCTGCCCGGCGAATTTGCCGAAGGCTACTACTTCAAGCCGACCATCCTGAAAGGTCACAACAAGATGCGCGTCTTCCAGGAAGAGATTTTTGGCCCCGTGCTGTGCGTCACGACGTTCAAGGACGAGGCGGAAGCACTGGAGATTGCCAACGACACGATCTATGGGCTGGGCTCGGCGGTGTGGACGCGCGACATCAACCGCGCGTACCGCATGGCGCGCGGCATCCAGGCCGGGCGCGTATGGGTGAACACGGTGCTCGACTCACCGATGCACTCGACCTTTGGCGGCTACAAGATGTCCGGTTTCGGCCGCGAGAACTTCAAAACCACTCTGGATCACTACCAGCAGACCAAGTGTGTGCATGTCAGCTATGGCACGAACACGATGGATCTGTTTTGAGTTGTGACGTTGCAGCGACCCGTGGATCGAGGCGAACTGTGGCAGTCAGATCGGGATCCTGGCTGCAGTGCGGCGGGCGATGCGACGTCACACGGGTGTGCGGCCTGGTCGCCGTCGATTGCGGCGACGGCGCCAGGCCATACTGAATGGTGCGGCTCCAGCGGGCCTGATGAACCGCGCGCCAGCGGCTGTGCGCAGCGGGATGTGCCGGTCAAGAGGGGCGCAAGGACGTGTATGCAGGCGTGGGTTCGTTCCGCTAACGAAACGAACAATCTCGGGCCGTCGACTTGACCTGTGTGGATGAAAGGGCGTTCGCACGAAGCGATACCCAAATAGGCATCAAGACAAGGAGAACACGACATGAGCACAACTACAACTGAACATGACCTGCCGGAGGTACCGCGTGTGATATTGGGTCGCACGGGCATCGGCAGCTCGCGCTTCGGCATCGGCAGTGCCGTCTGGCCGCTGCGGCAGCCGCACGAGAAGGTGGTCGATATCCTGCGTACCGCCTTCGCTGCGGGCATCCGTCACGTGGACACCGCGCCACTGTATGGCAGCGAGGAGGCCATCGGCCGCGGCCTGCAGGACGCCGATCCCCCCGTCGACATGGTGCTGGCGACCAAAGTATGCTCTTACTCGGACGACCTGGGCATCGTCTACCGCGAGTATTCGGCGAAGACGGTCTATCGCTCGGTCGAGCGCAGTCTGAAGCGACTGAAAGTCGATCACTTCGATATCATCAACATCCATGATGTGGAACCGGAGAACCTGGAGGACATTGGTGCCAAGGATGGCGCACTGGCCGCCTTGCTTGATCTGAAAAGCCAGGGTATAATCCGCTCAATCGGGATGGCGACCGTGTCGCTCGAGTGCCACAAGTGGGCGATTGCGACCGGTGCAATCGATCACCTCCAGATGTATCACACTTACACGC
>DMIX01000018.1 GCA_003451975.1 Propionibacteriaceae bacterium | reverse complement strand
CCCCGCCACTACCAGCGCGCCACTGATCGTGCTGCCGGGCTGGGCTGGGAATCGCTGGTGGCCTATATGCGCGCCCAGGTGCTGGTGGCGCTGGTCGATGCCGCCGGCATCACCATCGGTGCGCTGGTCCTGCAACTCCCGATGGCCTGGGCGCTGTTCGCGCTGACCTTCGTGGCCGCGTTCGTGCCGGTGGTCGGTGCCGTGCTCGCCGGAACGGTGGCGGTGGCCCTGGCGTTGGTCACCCATGGACCAGTCACCGCCTTGATCATGTTGGCCATCACTATCGCCGTGATGGAAACCGAGGGGCACTTCTTGCAGCCGATCCTGCTGGGACGGGCGGTCTCCTTGCATCCGCTGGTGGTCCTGCTCGGTTTGGCAGTGGGAGCCACCGTGGCCGGAATCGTGGGCGCCCTGCTGGTGGTGCCGGTGTTGGCCTTCTTCGCCGCCTTCATCCGAGGTCTCGACTCGACGCGTTTCGGCGAGCCATTGCGGGCAGACTTACCAGAATCGAAAGCGTGACCTTCTGTTTTGTGAAGTTAGGTTTACTATGGAGGCATGAGCAACCCTGATCTTGGCCCCATCCTGGAAGACCTTGCCGCTGGTCGCATCGATGCGGCCGAGGCTGCCCGGCGCATCGATGCCCTGAAGAACGAGTCCGAAACGCCCGAGCCGACGCCGGTCGAGCCCACCAACGAAGAACTCGGCGAGGATTCCGATGCCGGACGCACCGACTATTCACCGCACGCCCGTGACGTCTTCGAGCCCGACGCAGCAGCCAGTTCGCGCAGACGTCCGGCGGGCACCAAAGGTGTGGATCGCATCGCCGTGCGCGCTGTCGGACGCCGCGTGCGCATCATCGGTGACCCGGCGGTTGCCACCGCCTCAGCTGAAGGCCCCCACGTACTGCGCCGCAACGGATCTGTGCTGGAGGTGTCCAGCGATGGCGAGTTCGGTCCCAGCTTCGACGGCTTCTCGATCCTCCGTCCGCCCCGCAACTTCGATGACATTCGTGCGCTGGGCTTAGGCAAAGAACTCAGCCTGCGGGTGAACCCGGCCATCCCCCTCGATGTGGAGGTCACCGCCGGCCAACTGGTCTGCACGGGAGTTCCCTACCTGGGCAAGGTGCGGCTTACCGCCGGAGCAGCCGAGTTGCGCGGCTTGCGCGAGATCAGCGACGCGCTGGTCCAAGCCGGCTCGGCGACGCTGGCTGGCACGATCACCTCCGGACGTTCCCGGGTGCGCGCCGAATCCGGTCAGATCACGATCGAGCTCGACGAGGCGTCCAATGTGACCGTGCAGGGCGAAGCCCAACTCGGCAAGGTCACCTTCGGCGGCATCACCTCCGCTCAGGACGAACTGGTGCTGGGCAACGGCACCGCGCGCCTGGACGTGGCCGCCGTCATGGGGTGGGCCAATGTCGTCATCGCAGCGGACGCCGACAAGTGAGCCAGCCGCAGTACCGGGCGCCGGCTGACTGCCCGGTCTGCGGGGGTGAGTTGATCACCACCCGCGTGGGTTGTCGAGCGTGCGGCACCGAGTTGGTCGGCGAATTCGCCCACTGCGACTTCTGCGGCCTCGACGAGCGCGAGACCGAGGTGCTGCGAGTGTTCCTGGCTTCCCGCGGAAACCTCCGCGAGGTCGAGAAGCACTTGGGAGTGTCCTATCCCACCGCGCGCGCCCGCTTCACCGAGTTGCTCGCCAAGCTGGGGCTGGCCGGTGAAGACGTACCGCCCGCAGCGATGACCCGCGAGCAGGTCCTCAGCGAGGTGGCCTCCGGTGCGTTGACCCCCGACGAGGCTGCTGCGCTGCTGGCCGACCTCGACTAGCTCACAGCGTGGGTGCTTTCACCTCGACGATGGCGACCTCGATGGTGCTGCCGGTGGGAGCTGTGTAGCTGACCGTCTCGCCGACCTTGTGGCCGAGCACCGCTTCTCCCAGTGGTGATTGCGGGCTGAAGACCTCGAGATCTATCGAGGCGTCCGCGGCGAGCATCTCCCGCGAGCCGATCATGAAGGTGTCGGTGTCGTCGGGGTCATCGTCGTAGTAGATGGTGACGGTGCTGCCAGGAGTGGCCTCATCGGGTCCGCCGGGAGCCACGCCGACCTGGGCATTCTCCAGCATGGCGGTGAGGACGCGAATTCGGGCCTCTTGGTGCCCCTGTTCCTCCCGGGCGGCGTGATAGCCGGCGTTCTCGCTCAGGTCACCTTCTTCGCGGGCAGTGGCGATTTTGGCGGCCACTGCGCGTCGGCCCTCGCCTTTGAGGTAGGCGAGTTCCTCGGTGAGGCGGTCGTAGGCGTCCTGCGTGAGCCAGGTGGTGGATGCGGTCATAATCGCCCAATTTACCGATCAGGGCCGGATAGCTCGAAATCGAGGACCACCAGATGAATCGCGCACCTTTGCGGGGAATCCCCACATGTCCTGGTTGGTTGAGCACAATGATGACTATGTCTACCGTCACGACCGGACGCCGATTGCTTCACGTCCACGCCCATCCCGACGATGAGTCGAGCAAGGGTGCCGCCACGACTGCGCTTTATCGCAGCCAGGGCGCAGCAGTGTGGGTGGCGACCTGTACCGGTGGTGAGCGCGGCGACATTCTCAACCCGAAGATGGACACAGCGGAGAATCTGCGTCGGCTGCCCGAGTTGCGCCGCGAAGAGATGGCAGCAGCAGCCCGCATCCTGGGCATCAAACAGGTGTGGTTGGGCTATCACGACTCCGGAATGGGTCCGGAGGTGGCCGCCGATTCCTTCGCGGCTCAGGATATTGACGTCGCTGCCGGACCTTTGGTGAAGGTGATCCGCGAGTTCCGTCCGCAGGTGGTTACCACCTACGACGAGAACGGTGGCTATCCGCACCCCGACCACATCATGGCTCACAAGGTCTCGATGGCTGCGGTCGCTGCGGCAGCAGACCCGAACGCCTGGCCCCAGCATGGTCAGCCGTGGCGGGTGGCCAAGGTCTACTACGACATCACCTTGCATCGCGGACGCTTCGCCGCCCTGGATCAGGCGATGCACGAGGCCGGCCTGGAGGGCCCCTACTCCGATTGGCTGGACGGCTGGACCGAGACCGATGCCGATCGGGCGCGTATCACGACCCGCATCCAGTGCGCTGATTTCTTCGCAGTGCGCAACGAAGCACTGAAGGCTCATGCCACCCAGATCGATCCCGATGGCCGCTGGTTCGCCGTCCCGCTGGCGATCCAGCAGCAGGCTCATCCCACTGAGGACTATCAACTGATCTTGTCGCGGGTTCCGGTGACCCTGCCTGAGGACGATCTCTTTGCGGGGGTTGCCTTCCCCGAGGCCGAATTGCCGCAAGACTGGATCTATCACGGTTTCCCCGCTGCCTAGGAGACAACATGAAAGCAGTTGTGGTCTACGAGTCCGTGTTCGGTAACACCGCCCAGGTGGCCGAGGCGATTGCTGTCGGCATTGGTGAGGAGGCGGTGGCGGTGTCCACCGCCGAGGTGGAGCCCGACGAGTTGAGCGACGTCGATCTGGTGGTTGCCGGCGGTCCGGTGTTCGCCTTCCAGCTGTCCAGCGATCAGATGCGCGCGTCCATTGGCAACAAGCCGGCACCGGGCGCACCACCAGCAAATCTGTCGCATCCCTCGATGCGCACCTGGTTGGACGGTGTGAATACTGCGACCGGGCTGTGCGCGGCCTTCGACACCCAAGTGCGCGGGCCTTTCGGAAGCGGGGCGCCGGCCATCGCCAAAGCGCTGCAGGCTCGCGGTTTGCGCCTGATTGCGTCCCCGGAAGGCTTCATCGTGGACGGCAAATATGGTCCACTGCGGGCCGGTGAATTGGAGCGGGCCCAGGAGTGGGGGGCTCAGTTGCGCCGTCTGGCCGATGCCGAGCGGGCACAAGATCAGCCCTAGCCTCGGCCCGCCAAAGGCCTGACCGTCCCTTAAGCTGACGGCCGTGAATCGACTCCACGACGCGACCTCTCCCTACCTGCGGCTGCATGCCGACAATCCGATCGACTGGTGGGAGTGGGGGCCGCAGGCTCTGGCGGAGGCACGGCGTGCGGATCGTCCGATCCTGTTGTCGGTGGGTTATGCGTCCTGCCACTGGTGCCATGTCATGGCCGAGGAGTCCTTCTCCGATCCAGACATCGCCGCGTTGGTGAACCCCAATTTCGTGGCGATCAAGGTCGATCGTGAGGAGCGCCCCGACGTTGACGCGGTGTTCATGTCCGCTACCCAGGCGCTCACCGGCTCGGGTGGTTGGCCGATGACGGTCTTCTGTACCCCCGATGGACGCCCCTTCTTCGCCGGCACCTACTTTCCGCCGCAGGCCAACGCGCAACAGCCGGCCTTTGCCGATGTGCTGGTCGCCATCACCGAGGCTTGGCGTGATCGACGCGACGAAGCCGATGCCAGCGCCACCGCGATCAGCCAGGCGCTGGCTGAGGTCTTCGAACCACCGGCCGGCGGTGCGGATCGGCTCAACGTGTGGGAGGTGCAGCAGCAGCTCTCGGCCCAGTTCGATCCGATGCATGGGGGCTTCGGTGCCGCTCCGAAATTCCCGGCCACCCAGGTGCTGGACGCTCTCCTGGTCAAGGGGGAGGCCGGTTCGTTGGATGTGGCTCAGCGCAGCCTGGAGGCGATGGCTCGCGGCGGGATCTACGACCAGCTCGGCGGCGGTTTCCACCGCTACAGCGTCGACGCTGCGTGGGTGGTGCCGCACTTCGAGAAGATGCTC
>DMIX01000430.1 GCA_003451975.1 Propionibacteriaceae bacterium | reverse complement strand
CCTCGACCCAATCCGACAACGCCCACTGAGGACCGACCATGACCCAGAGAACCCGCCCACCCGCGGGCAACCGACCCGCCAACCACAACGACCAGCCCACCCAGAGCAGACGGGCGCAACTCCGCGAAGCGAAGCTCAAGGAAGCCCGCACCCGCCAGATCCGCCGCTGGCTCACCGCCGCCGCAGGACTCCTTGCCGTCGCCCTCATCGCGTTCGGGCTGTGGTCCGCCCGCCCCACCGGCGGCGACACAGCCACCACCGCCCCAGACTTCACCCTGCCCACCACCGACGGCGGCAGCGTCACCCTCAGCGACCTGCGCGGCGGTCCCGTCATCCTCTACTTCAACGAGGGCGCCGGCTGCGGCTCCTGCACCGTTCAGATGGCCGAAATCGAGAAGAACCCAGGCTTCGCCGACGCCGGCATCACCGTACTGCCGATCGTGATGAACACCGCCGAACAGATCCTTCCCGACATGAAGACCTACGGCGTGACCACCCCCTACCTACTCGACGACGGCACAGTCTCCGCGGCATACGGCGTGCTCGGAAAGGGCATGCACGAAGGCCTGCCGGGCCACGGCTTCGTCCTCATCGACGCCGACGGCATCCAGCGCTGGAACGGCGACTACCCCTCCATGTGGCTCGACCCCGCCGACCTCCTGAAGGAAGCCACCAGCCGACTCTGAGAAGCCTCATTCGTCATCGGCGCCCCCACGCTTGTTCAGTAGACATGCGGATAGTTGAGTGGAAGGGCTGATATGAAGTACGCGAATCTGGGACGTAGCGGCGCGAAAGTCTCACGCTTGGTGCTGGGAACGATGAACTTCGGTCCCTACACCGACGAGACGGACGCCCACGCGATCATGGATCGCGCGCTGGCGGAGGGGATCAACTTCTTCGACACCGCCAACGTGTACGGCGCCGAGGACCACACCGGCTGGACAGAGGAGATCGTCGGCCGCTGGCTGGCCAAGTCCGATCACCGTGAGCAGGTGGTGCTGGGGACGAAGGTGTTCGGCCGGATGTCGGATCGCCCCAACGACCGGGGCTTGTCAGCGTTGCACATCCGCCGCGCCGTCGATGTCTCCTTGCGCCGACTACAGACCGATCACATCGACCTGTACCAAATGCACCACATCGACCGGGACACACCCTGGAATGAACTGTGGCAAGCCATGGACACCCTGGTCGCCCAGGGCAAGATCATCTACGTCGGTTCGCCCAACTTCGCCGGCTGGCACATTGCTGCGGCGTCCGAAGCCGCCAGATCGCGGCATCCTCTTGGGCTGGTCTCCGAGCAGTCCCTGTACAACCTGACCGCCCGCCACCTCGAACTCGAGGTGCTGCCGGCCGCCCAACACTACGGGCTCGGAGTGATCGCCTGGTCCCCGCTGGCCGGCGGCCTGCTCGGCGCGCGACCCGCGGACGGCGGCTCGCGTCGTCTCCGACCGCGTGCGCAGGAGAACGCCGAGCGGCTCGGGGAGCGGCTGGATCGCTGGCAGGCCTTCTGCGCCGAACGGAGTCTCGATCCGGCGGTGACCGCGCTGGCCTGGGTTCTCCGCCAACCTGGTGTTCTAGGGCCGATCACCGGACCACGCACCATGACCCAGCTCGAGGCTGCACTTCCAGCAGTCGATACCGAACTCGACGCAGACACCCTGGCGGCGATCGACGACATCTTCCCCGGTCCAGGCGGCCCAGCCCCGGAAGCCTACGCCTGGTAAATCGCTGAGGCGGTCACCAAAGCCGTGAACGGGTTGTGAGGGAGCACGTTGTTTCCCACAACCCGTTCCGCTTTTGTCAGGGTCTCCGCGGCGCGCGGCCCGGGCCCCACGTCCGCGGCATCTTCGGGTAGTCCGGTAGGGACTCGTCAGGTCCGTCGCGGTGCCTGGCGGGTCTCGGTCGCACCCCTGGCCCGTCCTGCTTCTTGATGTTCCTGGCGTACCTCACGGTCACCGACGATCGGGTGATCTCGGCGGAGGGAAGGTCCAGGATGACTGCGACGGAGGAAGCACGGGCCAAGCGGGACGCGAAGCTCGATGAGCTGCACGAGAAGCTGACTGGCGCTGTGGAGACGCTGGTGTCCGGCGCTGACTGGGCGCGAGCGTTGGAGTTCGCGGCTCGGTTCCGGTCGCGCTCGTTCGGGAACACTTTGCTGATCTGGGCACAGCACCAGGCTGCGTTCGACGCCGGGCGGGTGCCCGCGCCAGTACCGACGTATGTGGCCGGGTACCGGCAGTGGCAACAGCTTGGCCGTCAGGTGCAGAAGGGCCAGCCGGGCTACATGATCTTCGCCCCGGTCACTGGCCGCTTCGCCTCGTCGAATCCTGCTGATCCGTTGTCGTGGCGCAGGTTGGGGTCGCGGGAGAAGTACAAGGTCAACGAGGTCCTGCGTACGAGGATGGTGGGTGCTCGTCCCGCTTATGTGTGGGATGTGACGCAGACCGATGGCGATCCGATCCCCGAGACGCCGGCGCCGAAGCTGCTGGATGGCGAAGCCCCGCGAGGATTGTGGGAGGGGCTGGCGGCGCAGGTCGAAGCGCTGGGGTTCGAGGTGCTGCGGGTGTCGGATGCCGGGCGGATCGGCGGCGCGGATGGCCTGACCGACTATGTGGCTCGTCAGGTATCGGTGCGCACCGACGTGACGGAGGTCAATCAGGTTGCCACGTTGGCGCACGAGTTGGCGCATGTGCTGATGCACGACC
>DMIX01000381.1 GCA_003451975.1 Propionibacteriaceae bacterium | reverse complement strand
CCAGCGAAGCTGGCCGTCCCGCTGGACAGCCTGCCGAACTGGACACCGCCGACCAGCGACGGTGGCGGTGTGTCCAGCCGGGCGATCCTGGACAACGGCGGCCGGGTCACCTGGACGGTGCTCAACGGTGAGAACACAGTGCTTGCCGACTACACCGGAGACGGCCCGGTGGCCTTCGGGGACGGATCGGCCTACACCGAGGTTCCCGGCGTGTTGACCTTCCGCGGCAACAACTTCCGCAATGCGCCTGCCTATGGAAGGGCCGACATCACCCAGAAGAAGCTGCAGGTGGTGTGGACCCAGGCCACCGGTGATGTCTACGCCGAGAACTCCCACTGGGCCGGGGCCGGGTGGACCGGACAACCACTGCTGGTCAACTGGCCCACGGCAACCAAGCAGGCCATGGGATTGACGACTGAGCAGGTCGACGACCCGAACTTCGTGGAAGTCATCTATCCGGTCGTGGACGGCAAGGTGTACCGCCTCGATCTGGCCACGGGCGCCCAGACCAAGAAGCCGATCGATGTGGGCTTCGCCTTCAAGGGGACCGGATCGATCGATCCGCGTGGCTATCCGCTGTTGTATTCGGGTATGGGTCTCAATCAGAACGGCGACAAGACCGGCGCCTGGCGCTACCGCATCTTCGATCTCATCCAGAACAAGGAAGTGTCCGGCTGGAACGGTACCGATCCTGGTGCTCCGCGTAACTGGGGAGCTTTCGACTCCTCGGCGCTGGTCAATGCAGCAACCGATACCTTGATCGAGCCTGCCGAGAACGGCTTGGTCTACAAGGTGAAGCTGAACGCGAAGTTCGATCCGAAAGCCAAGACCGTCAGCGTGAATCCGGAGTTCCACAAGCTCAACTACAACACTTCGAACTCCACCCGCCACGGCATCGAAAGTTCGGCGGCGGCTTGGCGCAACCTGATGTTCGCCGGAGACAACGACGGCAACATCGTGTGCTGGGACGCCACCAGCCTGCAGGTGGTGTGGGTGAGGCCCACCGGGGACGACACTGACGCCACCATCGTGTTGGAGGACGGTCCCGACGGCCCGTTCATCTACACCGGAAACGAGATGGACAAACGTGGCGAGGCCGGTGCGTCGTCCGGGCCGATCACCATCCAGAAGCTCAACGCCCTCACCGGTGAACAGGTGTGGAGCTACTCCATCGATGCGGTCTACAACAAGGCGGTCAACGGGGGACTGATGGCGACCCCGCTGCTGGGCACCGGCGACGTCTCCGACCTGGTGTTCTTCAATATCGCCAAGACCGGTTCGGACGCCACCGGGACTTTGGTCGCCTTGGACAAGAAGACTGGCACTGTCGTGTGGCGGCGCAGCCTGTCGGCGTTCTCTTGGAGTTCACCGCTACTGCTCACCGGCACCGACGGCCATACCTACGGTGTGATCGGTGACTCCCGAGGGCTGCTGCATCTGTTCAATCCCAACACCGGCGAGGACTACTCCACCCTGCAGCTGTCGCAGAACATCGAGGCCAGTCCGGCCGCCTACGGCAACATGCTGGTGGTTGGCACCTACGCCAAGTTGCTGTATGGCATCAAGGTGAGCTGATCTGCCGCGGGCCAGGTTCACCGGGGTCGCTGGGCGCGTCGGACACCGTCTGGTTGCCTGCTAGGCGCACCATGGAGGGGTGACTCGATTGCTCCGTGGTGCGCTGACCGGACTTGGCGTGATGACTGTGTTGGTTTTGACTGGATGCCAGTTCCCGCAGTGGGGCTCCCCCCTCACTCCCGCTGCGACGCCGTCGACCACGCCGACCGGTTCGGCGGGCGCCACCGCGACGGAGAGTCCTTCGTCGACGGCGAGTTCTGCGCCTTCAACGGTGACCAAGGCCACCGGATCGCTGGTGTTCTTCCAGATGGCGGTCTCGAAGAAGCTGGTCGGTGTCTGCTCGAGGAACTCGAACCTGAGCGTCACCGTGTCCGATCCGAAGAACGACTTCTACGAGTCGCTCGATCTGGCGGTCCTCCTCGATCCGGCCCAGAACCAGGTGATCTCGGTGACCGGCGACCTCGGCGCGGACAGTGAAGGTTTCACCTGGCATTTGTCCTATGACTCCACTGCGCCGACCGCGGGCACCTCGGCGACGCTGACCGGCAGCGACCGTAGCTACACCATTACCGGCGTCCTGGCTTCGGCGCAGACCCGACACGGCAAGACCACCACTCAGGACCTGCCGTTCACTCTCAAGCTGGCGTGCCAAGCCGCCTGAGGGGAGAACCTCAGGCGACCTTGACCTTGGCGGTGCGAACCACGGTGGCGTAGCCCGAATGCTGGGCCCTCACCTTCACCCTGACGGTGGCGTGGCGATCAGCTTTCGACAGCTTGTAGGTGGCCTTGGTGGCGCCGGTGATGGCGGTGCCATTGCGATACCACTGGTAGCTCAGCGTTGGTGTGGGGGAGAAGGTGGACACGGCTGCTGAGAGTCGATGGCCGCGTCGCGCCACTCCGGTGATCGAGGCCTTCCCCTTGGTCTTCCATCCCAGATTGCGCACCTTGCCGGTTTGGGCGGAGTACACACTCACGGTGTTGTAGGACTTGTCGGAGCTGGTCACGCGAACCTTCAACACGCGCCCGGCATCAGAGGTGCGGATCTTGTAACTCGCTGCGGTCGCGTTCGGGATCGCCTTGCCGTTGCGGTACCACTGGTAGCGCAGGTTCGCCGGCTTCGGACTCCAGGTGCCGACGACCGCAGTGACGGTGCGCCCGATCTTGACGGTTCCGCTGATCTTGGGGGTGGGCGGTTTGCTGATTGTGCCCTTGGCTACGGCGTTCGATGCCGTCGAGGTCTTCGCCGCCGAGTAGTAGCCGGCCTTCGACCCGGTGACGCGCACCGTGATGCGGGCGCCGTAGTCAGCACTCTGCAGGCGGTAGCGGGAGCCGGTCGCTTTCGTGATGGCAGTGCCATTGCGGTACCACTGGTAGCGCAAGGTGACCGGCCCTGGTGCCCAGCTTCCGGTGGTGACCGACAGGGTGCGACCGACGGCCGTCACTCCATTGATCTTGGGTGTCGGCGTACTGGTCAGTCGCGCCGGGGTGATCGGGGCGGTGGTCGCCGAACCCCGCGTGACCGAGGTGTAGGTGGGACGGAATCCAGTGACGGCGGCCACAATGGACTTCTGCGCATCGGCCGGTTGCAGTTTGTAGCTGGTTCCGCTGGCACCGGAGATCGCTACTCCGTTGCGGTACCACTGGTAGGCGGTCTCGACTCGACTGCCCCAGCTTCCTGGCGTGACCGAAAGGGTCTGGCCCACCGTGGTGGTGCCTTTGATGGTGGGGGTGGGCGCAGAATCCAGAGTCATGAACAGCCGCCACCAGGTATCGGTGTTGGTGCTGCCCTGGCGAATGCCGTTACGAGCCTGGAACGCCTTCAAGGAGGCGTAGGTGGTCGACTCGACCTTGGAACCGCTCTCGGAGGGGTACCCGGCTGCTGCCAGCAGGGTCTTGATCGCATAGGCCCGGTTGCCCGTGCTGCCCAGCGTCACCGAGGTCTTCAACTTGCTCAGCGTGTTCGGACCGGCTTCGCCGTCGACAGTCAGGTGATTGGCTTTCTGGAACCACTTGACGGCGGCGACGGTTTGCGAGTCGAAGCTGCCGGTGACCTTCACCGAAGCACCCTTGTCGGCCAACAGGTACTGCAGGGCGGTGACCTTCGCGCCCTTCTTGCCCGAGCTCAGTACGAGGTTCAGCGGCGCCTTGTCGTATTTGGTCAGGTCGTAGGTATCGATGACCGACTTCACTGACTTGGCATAGGACGTCGCACTCGAGGCGTGCTCGAGGTGGGCGATGGCATTGACATAGCTCGACACCGACGCCATGGTCGCGCGGGCCCAGGTGTACTTGGGATCGGAGGCCACGATCGAGGCATGGTCGAGCACCGAGTTTCCCGCAGAGGAGTACTTGCGGTATTTGACCGTGCTCTTGCCGGAGGTGATAGAGACGCAGCCAGCCTGGTAGCTGCTCACCACGGTGGTGGCCAGGACGCCAGCGTCGCCGACAAGATTGAGTTGCGAGTAGCGGCGCAGCCCGGCGTAGTAGGAGCGCTTCTTCCAGTACGACAAGGTCGTGCGCACCACGCCGTAGGCGCGGCCGCGGGCCTCAATGACCCGCCAGTCGCCGTTCTTGAGCTTCTTGGTGACCACGGCCACGTGCCCGATTCCGTTGGAACGCGCCGGGTTGTTGCGAAGGAACACCAGATCGCCGGGCTTGGGGCTGCCCTTGACCCGCTTGGTGACGTTGTATTGGGCGGCTGCCAGGTCAGTGATCGGGTTGCCGGAACGTCCATACACCCATTGCACGAGTTCGGAGCAGTCGAAGGCGGACGGATTGGTATTCGTCACGGCGGCTTCGGCACCCAGGATGTAGCGCTTGCCGACCTGGGCGTTGGCTACTTTGGCAAACCCCGCGGCGCTGAGCACCGCCATACATCTCACGTCGAAGTAGTTACGAGCGCTCTTGGCCATCGTGTCAGTACCCCAATTGGAGTTGACCGCGGCCTGAGCGATCGACACCGACGCCGGCACTCCGTAGGCGCTCTGGGCGGCCTGAGCGGAACTGACCAACTGGGAAATGAAGCTCAGTTTTGCCGAGGAGGTGACCGCTGATGCTGAGGGGGCAGCAGTCAGCGACAGGCCACTAACCAGGGCCATGCCAACGACTGCAGAAATCAGACGGATTATGCGTTGCACAAGCCGATTTACTCTCCGATGCCTTGTCAGATGCAAGTCCCCTTAGGGGTCCGTTCTCTCAACCAATTGGTTGAGACCTGCTATTGACTAGGGGTTTCGTAATTCAGAGAGCTAAAGGTGTCGTTCAGGGTTGCACGGCGGTCACCGCGGCGATCACAGCGATTCGGAGTCGAAATCCATTGCGGGAAGCCCATGAACCGGGTAGCTCACCGGGCGGGCCGGGACGCCGGCCACGGTGGTGAACGGCGCGACGTCCTCCAGCACCACCGACCCGGCACCGATCTTGGCGCCTTCGCCGACGCGAATGTTCCCCAGCACCTTGGCTCCGGCGCCGATCATGACGCCCTTGCCGATCTTGGGATGTCGATCACCGCTGGCTTTGCCAGTGCCGCCGAGGGTGACTTCATGCAGCATGGAGAAGTCATCCTCAACCACTGCGGTCTCGCCGATCACCACCGAGGTGGCGTGGTCGAACATGATGCCTTTGCCGATACGGGCTCCGGGGTGGATGTCGACAGCGAAGACTTCGGAGATGCGGCTCTGCAGATAGAGCGCCAGTGCCTCGCGCTCGTGGGTCCAGTAGTAGTGCGCGACGCGGTAGGACTGCAGTGCGTGGAAACCCTTGAAGTACAGCAGGGGTTGGGAGTAGCCCCGGGTCGCCGGGTCCCGGCTGAGGACGGCGCGAAGGTCTTCGCGGACCGAGTCCTCGATGGTGGGGTCGTCGTCGAAGGCCTGCCGGATCAGTTCTCGCAGCGTCAACGAGGTGATGGTTTCGCTGCCCAGTTTTGCGGCCAGGATGAACGACAGTGAATCGCACAGCCGGTCGTGGGAGAGCACAGTGGTGTGCAGGAAGCTGGCCAGGGCCGGCTCGCGTTGGGCGTCGGCGCCCACCTCAATACGGATCCTGGTCCAGATCTCGTCTCGGGCTTGGGTCACGAGCGATCCTCTCTGTGAGTTCAGTGGGGGCCAACCCAGCGGACTATGTGTCAACGCCGATGTCGACCCGATGATTCCTGGTGGTGGCGA
The DNA here is from genome assembly GCA_003451975.1 of Propionibacteriaceae bacterium. GTDB lineage: Bacteria > Actinomycetota > Actinomycetes > Propionibacteriales > Propionibacteriaceae > Propionicimonas. The sequence continues at coordinate 4,554 of DMIX01000381.1, read as the reverse complement.
GCAACCATGCTCAGCAACAGCAACAGCCAGCAAGCGCGCAGCACAGCGACGGCGTGGAAACCCGGGCGGTGTCAATGCGCATACAGAAAGGCTAGCAGGCGGCATCGAGCCGCCCCAGGGGTCATCGCAACTGTGATCCGATGGTCACAAGATGGTCCACCACCGCTCGCACCGCGCCGCGTTCGAGGCGGTCGGGCCGTGCGATCGCCACGATCTGGCGGGTGGCACCCACCCCGGTCAGCGGGATGGTGGTGAGCCCGACGCGTTGACGGGTGGTGAAGCGCGGCAGGAGCGCGCACCCCAGGCCCTGGGCCACCAGGGCCTCGACGACGCGATTGTCGCGGACGCGTTGCACCACCTGAAGTGCAGCGCCGGCGCGGTTCTCGATGGCGATCCGTACCGTGTCGAAAGGGAACCCGGCCGGCACTCCGATCCACGCCTCTCCGGCGAGGTCTGCAGCGGTCAGGTGCTCGTGGCGGGCCAGGCGATGGGAACTCGGCACGGCGACGTCCAGAGGCTCGGCGACCACCGGAACGATGCTCAGGCCCGCATCGGCGAATGGGCGCTGGTTCATGCTGTGGGCGATCACCACATCGAAGTCGGCTGCTTGTTGGGCGTAGTCGGCTTCGGCGATATCGGCATCAGTGAGCGCTACCTCGATGCCGCTGTCGGCAATCGCGGTCAGCAGCGGCGGGATGAGTACTTCGGTGGCGCTGGGCAGCCCACAGACATCAACCGATCCCACCGGGTCACCGCGCAGACTGTCCAGTCGGCTCTGCAGGCGTGCCAGGTCGGTGGCGATCTGGCTGGCCCCGTCGGCCAGCAGGAGTCCGGCCGGGGTCAGTCGCAGCCGGCGTCCCTCGGGTTCGGTGAGCCGTACTCCGAAGGCCTTCTCGGCGCTGCGCAGCTGCTGGCTCACGGCCGACGGTGAGCGGAAGCCGGCTTCGGCGACTGCGGTGATGGTGCCCCGATCACGGAGTTCGCGGAGGAGTTCGAGATGCGCCAAGTCCATGAAGGCAGCCTAAAGCAAATGCACAAAAAGATGCGCTTGTGCTTCATTAAATGAGGCAGGACGATGAGTACATGCCCCTTCGACACCGTCTGATCGCCGTTGCGGTCGCCGCGATCTGGGGAGTGAACTTCCTGGCTATCCACCTCTCGCTGCAGGCATTCCCGCCGCTGCTGCTGGTTGCGCTGCGGTTCACCCTGATCGCCATCCCTACCGTGCTGCTGGTGCCCAGGCCGGCGGTGCCGCTGCGCTGGCTGATCGGCTACGGGCTGGGATTCGGAGTGGCGCAATTCACCTTCCTGTACTTGGGAATGGCCAACGGGATGCCGACTGGCTTGGCGTCACTGGTGCTGCAGGCCTCGGGGCCGTTCACCTTGGTGCTGGGTGCTGTCCTGCTGTCGGAGACGGTGCGGGCTCGTCAATGGTGGGGCATCGCGGTCGCCGTGTTCGGCATGGCGCTGGTCGGCGTCGCACGGGCCCAGGCTGCGGCCCTGGTGCCGTTCCTGTTGGTGCTGGCCGGTGCCCTGGGCTGGGCCTTTGGGAATCTGTCTTCGCGGCTGGCCAAGCCCCCCAATGCGCTGCACTTCACCTTGTGGATGTCGGTGGTGGTGCCGGTGCCGATGCTGGTGATGTCGCTGGTGGTCGAGGGACCCGACGCCATCGGAGCCGCGCTCGCCAACTCGCTGAGCCCGACGGCTATTCCAGCGTGGCTGGGCTTGCTCTATACCTGTGTGATCGCGACCGCCGTCGGGTCGGGGATGTGGACCTGGTTGTTGGCTCGTTATCCAGCCGGTCAGGTGGCACCGTTCTCCATGCTGGTGCCGGTGGTGGGCATTCTCACCGCTGCGGTGGTGCTGGCCGAACGGCCCAGCGTCTTGGAATTGGTGGGTGGTGCAGTCGTGGTGGCCGGGGTGCTGATCGGGGCTGGGCGTTCGCAGCGCCGTCAGGCCGACGGGCTTGCGACGGAGGCCCTCGCCGACGACTCCGCAGCGGCGAAGATCACTGCCTAGGGCTGGTCGGGCTCAGGATCGTCGTTCTTACGCAATTCTTCCTCGCGTCGCTTGAGATCGGCTTCCCATTTCTTGAGTAGCTCCTCGTGCTCGGTGTCCAACGACGTCAACCCGGCCAGGAACTCCGGGTCGTCATCGGGCGCCCGTCCGAAGTGCGGCTGCTCGAAGCGGGGTCGGGTTGGACCCCGGCGGTTGGCGGCCGTGACCGGCCCTGTGTTACGCGGTCGCCCGGCGATGAACCAGGACACCGGGCCGGCGAACGGCACGACCAGGATGATGAGAATCCACACCCACTTTTGCAGGTTGCGAACCTGCGACTCGGGAGTTTGGGCGGCATCGATCAAGGCAGCCACCAACAGCGCCACAGCGATAAACGCAGGTAAGACTCGCAGCATCACAACTCCCGTTTCGTGTTACCACGATAGGGCAGGGTGCAAAGAACTCGACTGCTCAGGCCGCCTGCGCGTGCCGGGCCTGCAGATGATTGCTGAAGCTGTGGGCCAGCAGCCGCCCATTGCGCGACAGATCGGTGTCGATGGTGTTCAGGTGGCGGCGCATCTCGCGGCCGTTCATACCGTCCATCTCCGCCCAGCGGGCCATCAGGTCCGGTGAGGCCTCGGGGTGGAACTGCACGCCTACCGCGGAACCCAGTCGGAAGGCCTGGTTGCGATACAGCGTGCTGCTGGCCAGCAGTCGTGCCTCGCTGGGTAGTTCGGTGACCACATCTGAATGCGACTCGGCGAAGATCGACGAGCTTCCCAGGGCCAGCCGGCTGACCAGGGGGTCGGTGCGTGCTGCCCCGGTCCAGTAGATTTCCTGGCTGCCATGCTCGCCGCCGGCCGGATCGTTGATCACCACCGTGCCCCCGAAAGCCTCGGCGAGGATCTGGTGGCCCAGGCAGATCCCGAGCAGCGGGATCCCGGCTTCCACCAGGTCGACGACGAACTGCTTCAGGGGGGTGATCCATTCGTGGGTCTCGTGATCGTGGGCGCTCATGCTGCCGCCGAGCAGGATCACGCCATCGCCAACACTGTCCACACTTGGAATCGGCCGCTCCCAAAGCGGCACCGCGCGCACCAGAACCCGATTGCTGGCCAGCCAGGGGCCGAAACGATCAACGGGGACATCGGGGTCGGGCTGCAGAATCGTCGCCCGGGTCGGGGTTGGCATAGCTCCACAGTAGGTGGCCAATCTGACGGCAGTGTTACGGCTGGGGCGCGTGCGTGCTACAGGCGGATCGCCGCGTTTTTGACGCGGAATAACTCGCTGCCGACGAGGTTCTATTCAGCAGCGAATCGGAAGGATCATCGCCATGGCAGCCTCAAACCCGACTGAGCTCAGCGCAACGCACATCTTCACCGAAGGGCGCACCGCCTATCGATTCACCGACACCGCGATCGGCGATGATCAACTGCAGGCCATCTACGACCTTGCGAAATACACTCCGACCTCGCAGAACTGTCAGCCGCTGCGGGTGGTCTTCGTGCGCACCGACCGGGCGAAGGCCCGATTGTTGCCGCTGTTGGCCGCCAAGAACCGCGACTACGCCGCGACGGCTCCGGTGTCGGCGATCCTGGCCGCAGATCACAGCTTTCACCGCCATCTGGCGGTGCTCAACCCGTACAAACCCGACCTAGGAGCGACACTGGCCGCCGACGCGCCACGCCGCCAGGCCAAGGCTGCAGACAACTCGTGGCTCCAGGCCGGGGCCTTCCTGCTTGCAGTGCGAGCCGTCGGGTTGGATGCCGGGCCCCTGGGAGGATTCGACACCGCCGCGGTGGACGCGGAGTTCCTGGCCGACACCGACTGGCATTCCTTCCTCGTGGTGAACATTGGCCACGTTGCCGCCCACGGGCATCGGCCGCGCGCCCCGCGTCATTCATTCGACGAGGCTGCTCGGTTGCTCTGATTCGCGACGGCATCGGCGATGACCGCCAACGTGCGCGGGTGGGCGGTGGCCCGGAAATGGCCGGTGAATGGCAACGTCACGTTGCGAGCACCAGCCAGCGTGGTGCCTTCGGGAACATGCTGGTCATACCGCACCGACACTGCCGTAATGCGGTGGTCGACCTGACGCTGCTCGGCCAAGGCTCGAATCAGCGGCGCGTCCGGCAAGAGCTCGGCCGTGCCCGCCACCGCGAGCAGGCACGCCCGGGAGGACCCGGCGAACGGGGTGCAGATGGTGACCATGGCGCTGATGCGCTGCTCGTCGTCGCGCAGCATTGCCAGCTTGCCCACCAGGCCACCCTTGCTGTGGGCCACCACCATCAGGTCGGTCAGGCCGCGGTGGCGTGCAGCGTCCAGCACCAGGGCGGCGCCGCCGGTGATCGGCAGCCGATTCGCGGCCAACTCCTCGATGACGTGCACGGGGTGCCCCTGTTGGTGCAGACGCTGGATGAGCGGACGCAGGAAGCGCCAGCTCTCAAAGACGCCTGGCAGCACCATCACCGGACGAAGAGCGCCGCTGCCGTAGCACTCCGGGGTGGCCGGTGCGGCCAATGTTGCGGCAGCCGCGAACGCGGCCCAGGCATAGTC
>DMIX01000414.1 GCA_003451975.1 Propionibacteriaceae bacterium | reverse complement strand
CAGGTGCTTCAGCGTTTTGCTCAACTTGCCCATCTCATCGACCAGTTCCTGGGATGGGTTGCCGAGCGGCTGCTCGCCGCCGAAGAACAGCCGGAAGCGCCGTTTGAAGTCCACTTTCTGGTGCCAGCGGTTCTGCCCCCGGTACGTGACTTCCCCGTCCGGCTTCTTGCAGAGCAAGACGTACAGGCCGAATGGGGTGAGCAATACGTGTGGGACCGGCAGGATGTAGTTGTAGAGGCGGTATTAGTTGCTCAGGCCCTTTAGTGATTTGGTCAGGACCTCGTCCCCGCGCGGTGGTTTGACCCAGCGGGTGACGTTATACGCGCCGATGCTGGCGACGCCGAACCCGGCCACCAGAGCGAATAGCGAGAGCTCGAACAGCTCCGGCTTGGCGAAGTTGATGACCATACCGCCCGTCAGGATCGCCAGCCCGGCAATACTGCTGTATTTGCCCAGCCGTGCTTTTTGTGCGATGAATCTTTCGTTGGTATTTACCCTCATGAGCTCTCGCAGACCTCTCTCTTTGGTTTGCCCGTGGGCGGACGTTCCGGGCGTGGCAGCGCTTGGTCGGCTCCTCGCCGCGGTTACGCAGGTCGCCGGTGCTATTCGACTCTGCCCAGAATCAAGCAGGCATTCTGCCCACCGAATCCGAACGAATTGTTCAATGCATATCTCACCTCGACCGCGCGCGCCTCGTTGGGAACGTAGTCCAGGTCGCATTGCGGGTCCGGCTCGTGCAGATTGATCGTCGGGTGGATCACGTTGTGCTGGATGCTCATCACACACGCGACCGCTTCGACGGCACCGCCTGCGCCGAAACCATGTCCGACCATGGACTTGGTCGAGCTGATCGGCACCTTATAGGCGTGGTCCTTGAAGACGCGCTTGATTGCCATCGTCTCCGCCATGTCGCCGAGCGGTGTCGCGGTCGCATGGGCGTTGACGTAATCGATGTCTTCGGGCATCAATCCGGCGTTCTCGAGAGCCCACATCATTGCCTTGCCGGCGCCTTTCCCATCCGGATCGGGCTGTGCCACGTGATACGAATCCGAGGACGACGCGTGTCCCACGACCTCGGCGTAGACCTTTGCACCGCGTGCCCGTGCCGTGGCGAGGCTCTCCAGTACGAAGATCGCCGCCCCTTCGCCGAGCACCAATCCGTCGCGCGTGGCATCGAACGGCCGGCTGGCGGTCTGCGGGTTGCTGTTCATCGTCGATAGCGCGCGCATGGCGAAGAACCCGGCGATGATCGACGGGCAGAGGTTGGATTCCACCCCGCCGGTGATCATCACGTCGGCTGCCCCTTGCCGGATCACTTCGACGGCCTCACCGATGGCCTGATTCCCCGCTGCGCAAGCGGTGGCGATGGTCGAGATGTAGCCGGTCGTCTGCAGGTGATAGCTCAGGTAGTGCGCCGGAATGTTCGGCAGCGAGGCGGCCAGCACAAACGGGCTGAGCTTCTTGTACCCCTCGGTATAGACGGTCACGACACCCGACGCAGCTTCATCGAACCCGCCGTAGGCGGTGCCAATCAAAACGCCGATCCGGTCGGAGTTTTCTGCGCTGATGGACAGCCCCGCATCTTCGATCGCCTCGTAGCCGGCATGAATGGCGAGCTGTGAGGAGCGCGCCATCCGGCGGGCGGCTTTAGCCGGGAGACGGACCGTGGGATCGAACTGCTTGATCAGAGCGGCGATCTTGACCGGAAGGTCGGACGTGTCGAACCCGGTGATGTAGTCGACACCGGACCGCCCGTTGACCATCCCTTCCCAACTCTCCGCGACATTCAGCCCCAGCGGGGTTACCGCACCGATGCCAGTGATTACGACCCTCTCGTCGTCAGAACGATTCTGTCCCATTGCGTTACCGTACTCCTTCCTGTATGACACCCATGACGTTCGAGTCGACTGCCTGCTTGGCTACTCGAATGGCATTCTTGATCGCTTTGCTGTCGGACCGGCCGTGAGCGACGATGACGATGCCGGCTATCCCGAGCAGCGCAGCGCCTCCGTAGTCTGAGTAATCCAGGCACGCTTTCGTAGCCCGGAAGGCTTGTTTGGCGAGAAGCGCTCCCAACGTGGCGTGTGGACGGCGTTTGATCTCGCGTTCGAGTGTTTTCAGCAATAGGGCCGCAACCCCTTCGGAAGTCTTGATGAAAACGTTGCCGGTGAACCCGTCGGTGACGACGACATCGACCGGGCGATATGGTATGTCCTTGCCTTCGACGTTCCCGGCGAAACGAATGGGAGCCGACTTCAGCAGTTGGTGCGCTTCTTTCACCAGCACGCTGCCCTTGCCCTCTTCTTCGCCGCTGGATAACAGGCCGACCTTGGGTTCGGCGAGGCCGAGCACGCCCTGTGCATAGGCGTGCCCCATGATTCCGAATTGATAGAGGTTCTCGGGCTTGCAGTCGGTGGTGGCACCCACATCGAGGACCAGGCACACGCCGTGCAAGGTGGGATAGACCGTTCCCAACGCAGCTCGGCGTACGCCGTGCAGTCGTCCCAGGAACAATTGCGCAGCCGCCAGAGTGGCACCCGAGTTCCCTGCGGAGACGAACGCGGCGGCTTCCGCCCGCTTGACCATCTGCGTGCCGACCACCACGGACGAATCGCGTCTGGCATGGACGGCGGCGCTGGGTTCTTCGTGCATCCCGACAATCTGGTCGGCGTGGACGATCTCGATCGCGGCTGGATCGTGTGTCCGCCGTGCCAGCTCGCGTTCGATGGCGTGTTGTTGCCCCACGAACGCAATCTCGACGCCATACTCCTGAATTGCCTGCAATCCACCCGCGATGATTGGGGCTAATCCGTTATCACCGCCCATCGCGTCCAAGGCAATCTTCACCGGGTGCATTCTCCTTCGAATTTCGCTGGGAAAGCCATCTGTTTCGTCTTCCCGATTTCACGCATTATATCACGGGTCAGGCTGCTAAGCAAGCAGATGGAGGCTTATGGGTGCCTGCGAGGTTTTTGGCAATAATTGCAGTGTCCTTGACACGACCAACGTGCTGGAGAGGATGCCCAGTGGCGTTGCCCGCGCGGCGATGAAGTCGCCGCGCTATGTGCCTGCGCCCGCTGAAGCGGGCTTGATCTCGTGTATGCGGTGGCCAAACTCGATTCCTCGACCGTCGTGCAATAGGCCGGTGAATTCAACGCAGCTGGCCCTGGGTGCGGCTGTCCGCGTGGGATGCCCGCAACCACAGTTCCGGACCAGCCAATACGAGGCCTGCTGGTGCCGGCTATTCCGCCCGGCATGCACCAGTCCGCAGGACTTCGCATGCTTAGCGCGAGGCTTCAGCCCCGCAGCGGGTTTGGTTACGTGCGGCGTGCGGTCGGTCACATTCCACCGCTCCAGCTGGCGCACGCGTTCGTCAAAGATTGGCCCAGTCAGACTTGACGCCCGGGACTGGGCCACTCTCCGACGCCACCGTCGTTGTCGCAGGACTGCTGTGCCTGGGCGGACCCTGTACCGGTCTACACCCTAGTAGATTGGCACAGTCTCTGTCCCCAGTCCGCAGGACTTCGTATCCTTAGCGCGGGGCTTTAGCCCCGCAGCACTTCATCTGGTTGGTGCAGACTGGGCCAATTGGCCACGGTTACGTGCAGCGTGCGGTCGGTCACATTCCACCGCTCCA
>DMIX01000086.1 GCA_003451975.1 Propionibacteriaceae bacterium | reverse complement strand
TGGTGCTGCTGTACAACGTCTACGAGACGCTGTTGAAGGTCGACGCCGATGGTCAGTTGAAGCCGCTGTTGGCGCAGGCGTGGGAAGTGAGCCCCGATCAGCTCACCTACACCTTCCATCTCAACCCGGCCGCCAAGTTTGCGTCTGGGAAGCCGGTCGACTCCGAAGCTGTCGTGGCCAATATCGATCGCCTCAAATCCGATACCGACCTTTCGCCGACGCTGGCCGCGCAACTCGCGGTGGTCAGCGGCGCGGAGACGGTGAGCGAACATGAGGTTGCCATCTCCTTGACCAAGCCATCGACGATGTGGCTGTACGACATGAGTTCGACACTGGGCATGATCGCGGATCCGTCCGTCACCGGCGATCTGAAGACTGCGACGGCCGGCTCTGGGCCGTATGCCTTCTCTGAACACGCCAAGGGGCAGAGCGTCACGCTGATGAAGAATCCGAATTACTGGGGAACCCCAGCGAGATTCGACGAGGTCGACTTCCGCTACTACACCGACCCCAACGCGATGAACGCCTCCATGCTCGCCGGCGATCTGGACATCATTTCCAATCTGCAGGCGCCGGACGCCCTGAGCCAGTTCTCCGACCCCAGCCGCTTCACCGTGATCAGCGGAACCACCAATGGTGAAGTGGTTCTGGGTCTGAATCATCAAAGCAAGGCGCTGGGTAAGCTGAAGGTCCGTCAGGGCCTGACTCAGGCCATTGACCGCAAAGCTCTCATGGACACCGTGTGGAACGGCCAGGGAACTCTGATCGGTTCGATGTCGGTGCCCACCGACCCGTGGTACACCGATCTCAGCGGCACCAATCCGTACAACCCGACCAATGCCAAGGCATTGCTCGCCGAAGCTGGCTACGGCAAGGGCCTGACGTTGCGGATGCGCGTGCCGAGCGTGCCGTATGCGGTCAAGTCTGCCCAGTTCGTGGCCAGCCAGCTCCGCGATGCGGGGGTGACGGTGAAGGTGGAGGAACTGGACTTCAACCGCTGGTACGACGAGGTCTTCCTCAAAGGCGACTACGACATGACCATCGTGGCCCATGTGGAAGCTCGGGACTTGGGGAAGTTCGCCAACCCCGACTACTACTGGCACTACGACTCTGCGAAATATCAGGCCCTGTACGCGGCCGCTGACGCCGCACGTGGCGACGAGGCTGTGGCGAAGATGAAGGCCGCTACCGTCTACCTCGCTCAGGACTGCGCAGCGATCTGGCTGTTCGATCTGCCTAACCTGGTGATCACCAAGAGCACCATCACCGGGATACCGCAGAATGCCGCCAGCCTCAGCTTCGATCTGACCACGATCGCCAGCAGGTAGGCCGGGCTCGGGTGACATGCGGCTGGCGCGACAGGTCGCCAAGCGCCTCGGCGTTTTCGCGATAACGCTACTGGGAGCGTCAGTGGTGGTGTTTGGCATCACCATGGCGCTTCCCGGCGACGTCGCCCAGGTCCTGCTCGGCACCGACGCGACGCCGGAGGCTCTGGCGCGGTTGCGCGCTCAACTCGGCTTGGATCGGCCGTGGCTGGTGCAGTATCTGGACTGGCTCGGCGGCATGCTCACCGGCGACTTCGGAGTCTCCCACCTCAGCGGTGATTCAGTGCTGTCCTTGTTGGCGCCGCGGCTGGCCGTGACACTGTGGCTGGTCGGCTTCGCGATGCTGCTCTCCTTGATCATCGCGGTACCCGCCGGAATGGTGGCCGCACTCAAGCGCCGATCATGGCAGGGCGTGAGCGTCAGCGCCGCTGCCCAGGTGGGTATGGCGATTCCGGTGTTCTGGGGAGGCATCCTGCTGGTGATGGTCTTCGCCGTGTGGCTGCGCTGGCTTCCGGCGAACGGCTATGTTCCCGTGCACAAAGATCCCGTGGGCTGGGCTGAACACCTGATACTGCCGGTGGTGGCCCTGGCGCTGGTCCAGGCCGCGATCCTGATCCGGTACGTACGCTCCGCCTTCATCGAGGTGCTCAACGAGGACTACTACCGCACTGCGCGATCGGTGGGCTGGACGCCGATGCGCGCCCTGCTGCGGCACGGCCTGCGCAATGCCGCGATCTCTTTGGTGACCATCCTCGGCCTGCAGGTATCCGCAGTGCTGGTGGGGGCGATCGTGGTGGAGAGCGTCTTCACGCTACCGGGTCTGGGTTCCTTGCTGCTGACAGCAGTCTCCCAGCGGGATCTGATGGTGGTTCAGGGAACCGTGATGTTCCTGGTGTTTGCGGTGCTGGCACTGAGCGCCGCGGTGGACCTGAGCTATCTGATCATCGATCCTCGGCAGCGCTCCCGCGAGGACGAGTCATGAAGCGGGCACAACTGGTGGCAGGACTGGTGTTGGTGGCGTTGATCGTCATCACCGCCGTGGTGTCGGTCTTCTGGACGCCGTTCGACCCGATCAGGGTCGTACCTTCGGAGCGTCTATTGCCGCCTGGGTGGCCGCATGTGTTGGGAACCGACGGATTCGGCATCGACATTCTCAGCCGCTTGATGGTGGGGGCGCGGACAACCTTGGTGGTAGGTATCATCTCGGTCGGCCTGGCGGTACTCATCGGTGTTCCGTTGGGGATGCTGGCCGGTCAGGTCGGCGGGTGGCTCGACGAAGTCGTCATGCGGGCCGCCGATGTGGTCTATGCGCTGCCGGCCTTGCTGTTGGCGATCCTGCTGGCCGCAGTCTTCGGCGCCTCCACCGTCACCGCCATGGTCGCCATCGGGGTGGCCACCATTCCGGCGGTGGCCCGGGTGGCGCGCGCTGGCACCAAACAGGTGATGGCCGCCGACTTCGTACTGGCCGCACGGGTGGCGGGAACCTCGCGCTGGGGCGTGGCCGGCCGTCATGTGCTGCCCAATATCGCACCGGTCATCGGAGTCCAGGCGTCGGTGGGATTCGCGCTGGCGATCCTGGCCGAGGCCGCCCTGTCCTATCTGGGTCTGGGCACACCCCGTCCGACCCCGACCTGGGGCAATATGCTGCGCGACGCCCAGCAGTACCTGTTCGTGATGCCGATCCAGACCGTCTGGCCGGGGCTGGCGATTGCCCTGGCGGTGCTGGGATTCAACCTGCTCGGTGACGGGTTGCGCGACTATCTGGACCCACGCCTTCGGGAGCTGCCATGAGCTTGCTGGAGGTTCGTGACCTGCGGGTGCGCTTCGGGCGCCGTCGGCCCGCGGTCGATCAGGTGTCTTTCACCATTGACCGCGGGGAACGTCTGGGCGTCATCGGTGAGTCGGGCTCCGGCAAGACGGTCACAGCGTTGGCCGTAATGGGCTTATTGGCCGAGAACGCCGTGGTCAGCGGCAGCGTCGAGCTGGCCGGTCATGCGATCACCGCGCTACCGGAGCGCGACCTGGCGCGGCTGCGCGGCGATCTGGTCACCATGGTGTTTCAGGAGCCGATGACCGCCCTCGATCCGACGATGCCGGTGGGCCGCCAGGTCGCCGAAACCTTGCTGCTTCACGCCGATGTCGAACGCGGTTCGGCGCGGGCACGCGTCATCGAGTTGCTCGCCGAAGTGGGCCTTTCCGACCCGGTGCGGGTGGCGGCGGCCTTCCCCCATCAGCTCTCCGGAGGCCAGCGGCAGCGCGCCATTTTGGCGATGGCGCTGATTAACGCGCCGCAGTTGGTGATCTGCGACGAGCCGACCACCGCTTTGGATGTCACGGTGCAGGCCCAGGTCCTGGCGAAGCTCGACCAGGCCCTGACCGCCAGCGGCGCGGCTTGCCTGTTCATCAGCCACGACCTCGCGGTGGTCTCCCAGATCTGCGACCGGGTTCTGGTGATGCTCGAGGGTCGGATCGTGGAACGAGGCACCGTGGCGGAGCTGTTCAGCGCGCCGCAGCACCCATACACCCGCGGTCTGGTGGAAGCCGCCAGCCTGGATCGGATCGAGCCCGGTCAGCGCCTGCCCACCGTGGCGGGTCTCCTCGACGACCCGGCGGGGGAGTCGTGATGGACGAGCTGTACCGTGCCGAGGCGCTGAGTCGTCGATTCAGCCATGGCCGACGTCAGGTGCTGGCCGTCGACAATGTGCACCTGGTGGTGCCCCGCGGTGGCCGGCTCGGCATCGTGGGCGAATCCGGATCGGGCAAGTCCACCCTGGTTCGAATGCTGGCCGCTTTGGATCGGCCGACCGCGGGGCGCATCTGGTTCGATCAGCATGAGATCACCGGCCTGCGAGAACGTGATCTGGGTTTCCTGCGAGCCTCGGTGCAAATGGTCTTCCAGGACCCGCTCTCCTCGCTCAATCCACGCATGCGAGTTGGCGACATCATCACCGAACCGCTTCGATCTCGGCTGGTCCGGCGCCAATTGGATGATGGTATCTCTGCCGACCGTCGACTGGCAGAGGTTCTGGACGCCGTCGGTCTGCCTGCCGACTGTTCGGATCGCTTCCCACACGAGTTCTCCGGTGGTCAACGCCAGCGCATCGCCATCGCCCGTGCGCTCGCGCCTCGCCCGGAAGTGCTCATCGCCGACGAGCCGGTTTCGGCCCTGGACGTCTCGGTGCGTGCCCAGGTGCTGAACCTGCTTGCCGACCTGGCGCGTGAATCCGGACTGACGTTGATCGTGGTCAGTCACGACCTGCTGGTGGTTCGCCACCTGTGTGATCACCTGGCAGTCATGAAGAATGGCTCGATCGTGGAGTCCGGGCCCACCGCCGAGGTGTACGCCGATCCGCAACAGGACTACACCCGTGCGCTACTTGCAGCCGTGCCTCGTATTCAGACCCGTCGGTCTTCGTGATCGATCGGCGCCGACGAGGTATCGACCGGCGCGCCGGGTCAGCTCAGGCTGAGCCGCTCGACCATGGCGTCGTGGAGCAGCCCGTTGGTTGCGATGGCGCCGGGCCCGGCGACCCCGGGATCGCCGTTCAGGTTCGTGAAGGTGCCACCGGCTTCGGTGACCACGATCGACACCGCAGCCATGTCGTGCAAGGCCAGTTCCGGTTCGGTGGCGAGGTCGACCGCTCCCTCGGCCACCAGCATGTAGCTCCAGAAGTCGCCGAAGGCACGGGTGCGCCAGCAGTCACGCAGCAGGTCGACGAACTGCTGGCCGCGTCCGCAATCCACCCAACCGTCCACCGATGAGTAGGACAGGCTGGCATCGGCGATGTCGGACACTCGCGAGACCCGACATCGGGAGTTCTGTAACAGGCTGCGTCCGGTGAACGCCCCGCCGTTCTTGCTGGCCCACCAGCGGCGCGACAATGCCGGCGCTGACACGACGCCGACCACGACCTCGTCGCCCTCCATGAGGCCGATGAGGGTCGCCCACACCGGGACACCCCGGACGTAGTTCGCGGTTCCGTCGATCGGATCGATGATCCACCGTCGTGGCCCCCAACCGGAATCAGCGCGTTCCTCGCCATGAACGGCGTCGCGGGGACGAGTACGGGACAGACTGGTACGGATGGCATCTTCCACGGCGGTGTCGGCATCGCTGACCGGCGTCAGATCAGGCTTGGACGTGACCTGGAGGTCGGCGGCCTTGAACCGGGACATGGTGATCGCATCGGCCTGGTCAGCCAGCACATGCGCGAGTCTCAGGTCGTCCATCCAGGATTGCTCAGCCATGGTGTTCAATCTATCCGAACGCCCGTTCCATCCTCCGGAACGACTCGAGGCGCTCAGTGGCCAGCTTGCCCTCGGTAACCGCGCTGTCGAGAGCGCAGCCCTCGGCCTCGGAATCGTGACGGCAGCCTCGGGGGCAGTCGGCGATGAACTCGGCCAGATCGGTGAACGCGGCCACGAACGAGTCTGGTGTGACATGGCTCAACCCGAATGAGCGCACACCGGGGGTGTCGATCACCCAGCCACCGGAGGGCAACTCCAAGGCGACCGCGCTGGTGGAGGTGTGACGGCCGCGTCCGGTGACCTCGTTGACCACGCCGGTGGCCCGATCGACGCCGGGGATCAGCGCGTTCACCAGGGTGGATT
>DMIX01000146.1 GCA_003451975.1 Propionibacteriaceae bacterium | reverse complement strand
CCGCCGCAACCTTGCCGTGATGAGCTACAGCGTCACCGTGCTGGACGAGGCCGCTGCCGTTGTGATGGTCTCCGAACTGCGCAACCGTCAAGACGAAGTGCCTGAGGCCAAGGCCCAAGTGGTCGGTTTCGATCCGCGCAAGGCGGCCGGCTTCGAGAACCGCGTGCTGCTGTCTCAGCTCCAGTACGAAGAGCAAGGCCGGATGAGCTTCGGCTATCGAACCGCCCAATCCGGGCTGGGTCTGGCGGTCACCGTCGATCACGAACTGTTCACCGAGAACGCAGTGTCGGTCGAGTCGCGCATGACCGCCGACCTGGGCCGACGCACCTACCGGGTGCGGGCCGAGGCGGGCAGGCCGATCATGGTGGTGAAGTGGGCGGCCTATGCCGACGGCCCTGCCACCTCCGACATCGCCAACCTCGCCGCGATGACACACCTGGTGCTTGACGACGCCCAGGTGGTCGGTCGCGAGGTCCTCATCGAGGAGCAGCAGGAGTGGCTGGCCGATTACTGGGAGAAGGCCGACGTCGAGGTCGTCGCCAGCACCCCGGGGGTGCAACAGGCCGTTCGCTGGTGCCTATTCGAACTGGCACAAGCCACCGCCCGCGCCGAGGGACGCGGCATTGGGGTCAAGGGGGTGAGTGGCGCCGGCTACGAGGGTCACTACTTCTGGGATACCGAGGTCTATCTGGTTCCCTTCCTGGCCCACACCTATCCCTTCTTGGCTCGCCGAACCCTACGGTTCCGCATCGCAATGCTGGACGCCGCCCGCGCCCGAGCCCGGGCACTGTCACAACGCGGCGCCCTGTTCCCGTGGCGCACCATCAACGGTTCCGAGGCAAGCGCCTACTTCGCCGCCGGTACGGCGCAGTACCACATCGACGCCGACATCGCCTTTGCCATGTGCAAATACGCTGATGTCTCCGACGATCTGAACTTCCTGCTCACCGAGGCCCTGCCGGTGTTGGTCGAAACCGCGCGGCTGTGGGCCGACATGGGTTTCTTCCGGGGTGCGGAGCGCAGCTTCCACATTCACTCGGTGACCGGTCCCGACGAGTACTCCGCGGTGGTGAACAACAACCTGTACACCAATCTGATGGCTCGGTTGAATCTGCGCCGCGCAGCCCAGGCGGTGTTCACCTTGGCCGAACTGGATCCCGGGCGCTACGCCGAAGTCGCCGCCACCTTGGATCTCACCGAGACCGAAGTGACCGGCTGGCAGGAAGCGGCCAGCGCGATGACGATCCCCTACCACGAATGGTTCGGGGTGCATCCGCAGGACGAGGATTTCCTGAACCGCGAAGTGTGGGACCTGGACAACACCCCTCAGGAGAAGCTGCCGCTGCTGCTGCACTACCACCCGCTGGTGATCTACCGCTTCCAGGTACTGAAGCAGGCCGACGCGATCCTGGCATTGTTCCTGGCCGGTGAGGAGTTCACCACCGAGCAGAAGCGGGCCGACTACGAGTACTACGAGCCCATCACCACCGGTGATTCCACGCTGTCGGCAGTGGTGCAATCGATCATCGCCGCCGAGGTCGGCTATCAGGCTCGGGCGCTGGAGTCGTTCATGGAGGGCGCCTTCGTCGATCTGGCGGACTTGCACCGCAATACCGGTGACGGCGTACACATCGCCTCAGCCGGCGGAGTGTGGAACGCCCTGGTCTATGGCTTCGGCGGTATGCGCGACTACAACGGCGACATCAGTTTCGATCCCCGGCTGCCGCAGGAATGGAGCTACCTTCGCTTCGGGTTCGCGCTGCACGGTTCGCGCATCCGTGCCGAACTCACCCCCGATCGCATCACCTTCACCCTCGAGGACGGCCCCGGCGGCATCGTCACGCTGCGCGGTCAGGAGATCGAAGTGATCGGCTCCGATCCGGTTTTGGTGCCGTTGTTCGGTCAGGGGCTGAATCTGCCCACGTTGACTGGCCACGTGCCCCTGGTTCATGGTCGGCCGGCCACACCTGAAGAGGTCACCGTCGGGTTGCCGTCCGAACCGGTGGAGTGAATCGAGTCAGTCAGCGGAAGTGATCGACGGCTGGCTCTCAATGGCCGTCGGTGCACCATCGGTGGTGATCGTGGCGCGCATGCCGAAGTAGCCGGCAACGCAGACCAGCAGTGCTGCCGAGGTGTCCATGATCAGGTCACCCATGGTGTCGGTCACGGCGTTACGTCCAAGCAGCTGTTCGCCGGCCTCGGTGGCGTACTTCTGCATGTTGGTGTCGAAGATGCCATCGATCGTGAACTCGTAGATCTCCCAGACTGCGCCGGAGGCAACCGCGAAGGTGAAAGCGAAGAAGGCCACAAACCCCGGCGACAACACCACGTGGCGGTGTTCGGAATCACTGAGCAGCCGTACCAGGAAGAAGCCGAGCGCAGCCAGCATCATGCCGCTGAAGAAGTGCAGCACGTCGTCCCAGAACGCGAAGCGGTAATAGAAGTCGTGGACCTCGCCGAGGTAGATCGCCGCGTAGAGGAAGACGAAATACAGGATCTGCATCACGCTGGGGATTTGGATGGCGAATCGGCGATTGACGAAGGCCGGCAGGAACATCACGATCAAGCCGCCCGCCGATTGCAGCAGCATCAACACATAGTCGCTCTTCTGGCGCACCGAGGCGTCGGTGGAGATCTCCGGAGCTGTGATCAGCTTGACCAGCACGTAGATCACCGACCCGACCAGGGTGAGGAACAAGATCGCCTGAATGATGCGAGCGGCGTAGTGCTGCCCGCTCAGGTGCGGGCGCTCAGTGGTGCTTTGCGACATGGGGTTTCTCTCAGGCTGGAACGCACGGTGCGGCCACTACCGTAACCGGGCGAGGCCCCTGATGGATGCTGCCCCCTGAAGTCGGTCATCCCTCACGCCTCGAATCGCCGCCACCTGGCGACTTCGCTGTCATCCAGGGGTTGGCGGTGATGCTTCGATGGAACTGGTTTGTGGGGCTACTCAACACCCCAGAAGGTGCGATCCATGACGGCGCGCGCCAGCCGCGTCCGCCGGCGGTGTTCCTCGACCATGAGCGACGTTTCACCTTTGGCGTAGCCGAGGATCTGTGACACTGCGGCAAGGTCGCGAACATCATTAGGCAGATTGTCGCCGGCCCGGCCGTGCAGCAGCATCACCGCATTGCGGATGCGACTGGCGAGTTTCCAGGCCTGACGCAGCGACTCGGCGTCCTCGGCGCTCAACAGCTCGGCAGCCACGGCGGCCTCGACGGCTGCCAGCGTGTTCGTGGTGCGCAGGCCCGGCACACGAGCGCCGTACTGCAGTTGCAGGATCTGCACGATCCACTCCACGTCACTGAGCCCGCCGGGGCCCAGCTTCACATTGCGGGACGCATCGCCACTGCGTGGTGCGCGTTCGGCCTCCATGCGTCCTTTGAGCTTGCGGATTTCGTGCAGCTGCGCCGCGCTCAAACCCTCGGCCGGGTACCGCAGTGGGTCAACCACGGCGAGCAGCTCAGCGGCCACCGCAGGGTCTCCGACGCCAACCGCGGCGCGCAATAGAGCTTGGGATTCCCAGGTCGAGGACCAGCGTTCGTAGTAGGCGCGATAGGACGCCAGGCTGCGCACGATCGGTCCCTGTTTGCCTTCCGGGCGCAGATCGATGTCGATCTCCAATGCCGGATCCGGCCCAGGCTTGGCCAGCATGGCACGCAACCGGCTGATGGCGGTGATCGCGGCTTCGGCCGCTCCCCCATCAGCGCTCACGAACATGGCATCGGCATCGGAGGCATACGACAACTCGTCGCCACCCCAGCGCCCCATGGCGATGACCGCCAGCGGCGGCACGTCCAAACCGCGCGAGGCCACCTCGAGTGCCGCGTCGATGGTGGCCGCCGTCACAGCGCTGAGTGCACTGCCCAGGTCGGGCAACTCGATCACATTGAGCAGGTCGGCCATGGCCAGCCGCAGCAGTTCGTTGCGGCGGGACGCCCGGATCGCGGCGATGGCGTCCTCAGCCCGCTCGTGGCGGTGCGCTGCGGTCTGCATCTCGGTGGTGATCTCGGCTCGGGAGCGCGGGTGCAGGCC
>DMIX01000323.1 GCA_003451975.1 Propionibacteriaceae bacterium | reverse complement strand
ATACTCCGCCATGGCGGCGCGCACCCATTCGGCTTCGGAGCCGAACTCAGGACGCCCACCGTTGCGGGCCGCGAAAGCGAGCGCGTCCACGCCCAGGTTTCCGCTGGCATGATGGCTGCCGGTGGCCGAAAAATAACTCAACAATGCCCGGGCTGCGGCCTGCTGATCGTCGTAGCTGGAGACCGAGATCGCGGCAATGTCAGAGTCGACACCATCCAGGATCGCGGGCAGGTCAGTGACCGAGATGGCGTCGGCTCCGGTGCGCAGCCACAGCGAGGTGGCACCGCGCTCGAGGTCGGCCAGCACTTCCTTGTTGCTGAAGGCGATCTCGGGATCCTCGTGCAGGGCACACACCTCCCAGCCGGTCAGCGAACCGGTTCGAATGGTGGTTCCGCGAGTGAATGGCTCCACCCCCGGTTCCCCCAAGGTCCCGTCATGGGAGGTGTACAAGGGATCAATGCTCAGGCCGTCCACGGTGGTGGTCCGCAGCCGATCCATGGCCTGGTCCAGGTTCAATTCTTTGCCCTCGGGGCGCCGCCGGTTGAGGATCTTGAGAACCTCAGCCTCCCAGTCTCCTTGAGAGGGAGTGGCGAAGTCACCGGCAAGAAGCAACGGCGTCTCTGTCATGAGGCCACCCTAGCCCGACCGCAATGGGCCCATCGTCAGATGCGCGGGACTGAAACGGGTCACAAAACCTGTCGAACTAGTGCTTCTGCCGAACCGACCATGACTGCGGTTTCGCGCTCCCACTCCGGTTCCTGCCCCCGGAAGGGTCCGGTGGCCAGCGACACGATCACCGCTGCGGCGCGCAGTCGCAGCTCCACCGGATCGACGCGCTCGTCGAAGACCGGCACCCAGCGGCGGATGAGTTGATGCACCCGGGCCTCCTGGTCAGCGCTCATCCGCTGAATGGTGGACAAATGCGCCACCAGACATGCCAGATCGTCGGCGCGACGGCCGGGGCCCAAGGTGTCGGTGTCCAGGACCCCACACACCCGTCCACCCAAGACGTGGATCTGACCCTCATGAAAATCGCCATGGGTGGGCTCATTGCCCGGCGGAATTCGGCGCAGGCCGCCGTCGATCTGCTCCACCAGCCACTCCAGGCGTCGCTCCAGAGCAGGAACTGCTTGGGCCACCATGCGGGAGTAGTGCGCGATGGAATCCGACCACGGTGGGCGTCGCGGCAACTCGCACACTCTCGACGGCATCGAATCCAGGACACCGATCAGGTCTTCGGCGGTGCAGGGGTCGGTGGGGTCAAACACAGCCTTGGCCAAGGACCGCCCCGGCAACTCCGCCAGCACTAGTAGATGGTCGTCGGTGGTGGCCAGAATCGGTGCCACGGGCACACCGGCATTAGCCAGCACCAGATGCCGGGTGACCACATCGTCGAACAGCCGACCGCGAAGGACCTTCACATACACCGTCTGGGTGCCGAACCGGACGCGCACCACGGCCCGGCGGCGCGGCCGGTAACCGATCATCTCCAGTTCCAACTGCTGCGGGCTGACCGGGGTGTCGAATATTCGGTGAACGTTGCAGATGCCCGCCATCGATTCGGCATAGGCCGCGCGGGCCAATCCGGGCAGGTCGGGGTCGTTGGGATAGATCCACACCGCCACCTCACGCTGGCCGTCGGCGAAGATCTCCGCCGATGAGTCGGTGTCGACCGGGCCGGTGGCCCGCGCGCTGACTCCCAGCAGTTCCTCGCGGCGTCCGTAGCTCCACTCCACCAGCGCTGAGTAGGTGGCCGTCGTGGATTGGTTGGGGTTGGCGTCGATGTGGTCCAAAGTCCACGACAGCAGCTTCCCTCCGGAATGCGCCACGGCCGCTTCCAGCAACGCACCAACATCGGCAGAAGTGAGCAGCACCGAGCCGTCGGCATCAGCGGGACGCACCGCCACCTCCTGTCAGATGAACTCGGGCAAGGCTACTCGGCATCGCCGCCGCCGCCGAGTTTGGTCAGCCGCAGTCTCGCAGCGCGTCGGCCATCCAACTCGGTGACTCGCAATTCGAACTTCGCCGCCGGCTCTTGTTCCTGGGACGCCGCCAGGGTCACCGTGCAAGTCGCGCCCACTTCCGGCAGCGATCCCAGTGTGGCCATCACGAAGCCGGCCACGGTGTCATAGGGCCCCTCGGGAAGCACATAGCCGTATTCGGAGGCGAAATCCTCCAGGGTGACCAGGCCGTCGATGTCAGCATCGGTGGCGTCGCCAGCCGGTTGGACGTCGAATTCGTCGGTGATGTCACCGATGAGTTCCTCGATCAGGTCTTCGATAGTCACGATGCCTGCGGTGCCTCCGTACTCGTCGGACACGATCGCCAGATGGTGACGGCCCTGACGCATCTCAGTGAGCGCTCGCAGAATGCGCATCGACTGCGGCAGCGACAGCACCGGACGCACCAGTTGCCGCACCGGGGCGTTTCGACCCACCGGGTCGAGATCGGCCAGGTCGCGCACGTGCACGAAGCCGAGCACATCGTCGGCGTCCTCACCGATCACCGGGTAGCGGCTGTAGCTGCCGCCTTGTACCTCACGCAGCGCCTTGTAGGCGGGAATGTCACCGTCCAGGAAATCCACTTCGGTGCGCGGAATCATGGTTTCGCGCAGGCTCACCGCACCGGCGCTGAAGACCTCGTCGACGATCTGGCGCTCTTCAGCGCCCAGAGTGGCCGACGAACCGACCATGGCGCGGAGTTCTTCGTCGGTGACCTCTTCGCGGGAGGCGTTGGGATCCCCACCCAGGACCCGCACCACCACATCGGTGGACTTACCCAGGAACCAGATCAAGGGGGTCGAGATCCACGCGATGGCGTGCACCAGGGGGGCCAGGGCCAACGCGAAGGCTTCGGCCCGCTGCATCGCCAGGCGTTTGGCGGTGAGTTCGCCGATCACGATCGAGAAGTAGGAGATCACCACCGTGACGATGAACAGCGCCAATCCCGTGGCCCATTCCGGCGACAGCCCCCAGCCCACCAGAACCTCGGCCAGCGGCCCGGAGAGGGCGACGCCACCCAACGCGGCTGACAGGAACCCGGCCAAAGTGACGCCGATCTGCACCGCGGAGAGGAATCTGTTGGGCGAGGAGGTCAGCTCCGCCACCATCCGGCCGCGACGTCCACGCGTGGAAAGCTGTTTGAGCTGGGACTCACGCAGCGACACCAGCGCCATCTCGGCGGCAGCGAACACTCCGCCGACGATGATGAAAACCGCAATCAGGAGCGAGTCGCTCACTATTGGGTTCATTGCTGCGCACCTGGCCTCAGTCTGGGGAGTGGGATCCCTGCGGATAGGCCTGCGATCCTACCGCTCACCCGCTCGGCCTCGCCGCTGCCGGGTTCGCTGCGGCCTAACATGGAGCCCATGCAAACTTCAGGTGAACGCAAGCCGTACTCGTTCGCCTCCGGCAATGTGGCAAAGGTTCGTGCCCTGCCTCGCTATCTGTGGGGATGGCTCAACACGCTGACCACTCGCCGCGATCCGATGTTGTGGGTGATCGGAAGCAATTTCGGTCTCGCCGACGGCGCTTGGGCCTTCCATCAGGCCGCTGAACGGCTGGATCCTCCCCCGCGCATCGTGTGGGAGGTCAGCACCGAGCGCCAGCGCGCGCAGGCCATCGCGGCCAACGTCGCCTGGGTGGATCGTGATGCGCCCGAAGGCTTCGCCGCCGTGCTGCATGCCGGTGTCATCGCGGTCACTCACGGCCTCGGGGATGTGAACCGCTACGGGCAGCACGGTGCGGTGATCGTTCAGCTGTGGCACGGCGCGCCGCTGAAGAAGCTCCACGCAGATTCCCCCGCAGTCACGTCTTTGGGCGGGCTGGGGCGGATTCCGGGATTCTCGGGATTCATGCGCTGGCTGTATCGCCGCGGCACCTCCTCAATCTCGCTGCTGCCGACTGGTGCGTCCTGCTTCGTGGCGTCACTATGCAGCGCATTCAATCTCTCCGAAGATCAGGTGCCGGTGACCGGCGAACCCCGCGCCGATGTGCTGTTCCTCGGCGGCGAAGCCGACCGGATCGCGGCCTCCACAGCGGTACTTGCTCCCTACCTGGGGGATCACAGCGACGCCGCAGTGGTGCTGTATGCACCGACCTGGCGCGATGGTGAGCCTGATCCCAGCGTGCCGACGCCGGCTCAATGGAAACTGCTGGAGCAGGTCTGCGAACGCCACAATCTGGTGCTGCTGGTGCGTCCGCATCCGCTGGGGGTGGGTGCCTACGACTACTCCTCGTCGCGAATCCGACTGCTGACCTCAGCCGACCAGCCGGAGTCCATGCCGCTGCTGTGGGGGGTGGACCTTCTCATCACCGACTATTCCTCGATGCTGGTCGACTACACCGCTACCGGACGCCCGTTCGTGCTGTTGGCCCCCGATCTGGAGCACTACGAAGCAACCCGCGGGCTCTACGTCGACTACTCCTGGTTGGCCGGTGGCAGCTGGTATCAGAACTGGAACCAGGTCGCGGATCGGCTGACAGAACTGTTCAGCGACTCCGAAGCCGCCGAAGCGGCGCGAGCCCATACGCGCAGCCTGGCATCGGTTTTCCATCAGTACACCGACGGGTTGAGTGCAGATCGCGTGGCCCAGGCCGCACAAACCCTCGTCTCGACCCGCCGGTTAGGCGACTAGCGCACCCGCGAGCGATCCACGGTCGACCGGCCGCCGAAGAGCCAACCGCGCAGGAACCCGGCACCCCAGGCCAGATGCATGGTGGCCAGCACCACAATGTTGAGCAGTCGATCGGTGACACTCTCGCCACCCAGGCGCGTCAGGCCCACCACGCTGACACCGGCCAGATATCCCAGAACCGGTACGTACAGCAGCGACCACGCCGGAGCACTCAGCACCCCGAACAGTTGCAGCGGAATGAGCAGCACCGCGATGATCGCGGCCAGCACCACCGTCGGCGGCGGCAGGTAGCGCACCGGGGTACTGCCCTGCCGGCGGATCAGCGCACCTCGCCATACCCCGGTGGCGAACATCTGGCGACGCAACGCACCCCAGTTGTCGCGCGGCCAATAGGCGACTTTCACTGCGGGCGTGAACAGGACTCGATAGCCGGCCGCTCGGATGCGATGGTTCAGTTCCCAGTCTTCGGCGCGGCGCAGCCCTTCGTCGAATCCGCCGACTGCTTCCAGCACTTCTCGGCGAAAGACCCCCAGATAAGCCGAATCGGCCTCGGCTTCTTCCTCGCCGTGGTGGTACACCCCGCCGCCCAAGCCGAACGGGCTGTTGTAGGCCCGTGCGGTGGCCCGCTGGAAAGGGGTACTTCCTTTGGCTTCCATGACGCCGCCCACATTCGCCGCCCCGGTGCGGCGCAGAATCTCCACCATGGTGCTCGAATAGCCCGCCGGCAGCTCGGCATGGGCGTCGACCCGGATCACCACGGGAAAGCGCGAGGCGGCGATCGCCAGATTCAAGCCGATGGAGATGTCGGTTCGCGGATTGGCGACCAGTCGAACGCGCGGATCAGCGGTTAGTTTTTCGGCCACCTGATCGGTGTCGTCGCTGGAGGCCCCCAGAGCCAGCACCAGTTCATGCTCGCCGGGGTAGTCCTGATCCAGGACGGCACGCACGGCATGTTCCAGGTACGCGGCCTCGTTGAGCACCGGCATCACATAGGAGATTCCGACCTCGGCGGGAAGCTCGGCCAGACTCGGCGGCACATCAGCGACGGTCACCGCGCCATTGTCGCACCCCGCCCGTGCTAGCTCAGAATCGCGCGTCGAGTTCGGCGCAGCGATACCCTACTGGGCGTGATCGACTCCACACATTGGCTGCTGACCCTCACCTGCCCCGATCGCCCCGGCATCGTGCATCAGGTGACCGGTGCGATCGTTTCTGCCAGCGGCAACATCACCGAACTGCAGCAGTTCAGCTCGACGGACTCGGGTCGATTCTTCATGCGGGTGCAGGTACAGACCGGATTGAGCCGAGAGCAGCGGGAGCTTGCTCACACTGCCGAGGCGATTGACGGTCTTGACGAGCGAAGCGAGAAACTGGGCGGCTTTGATCGCTCGCAGTTCGAGCATCAGTTCGCCGCCGTTGCCAACGAACTCGGCGCCACCTGGGTGCTGGATTATGTGGGACGACGGCGCCGCACCTTGGTGCTGGCGTCCAAAGAGGGTCACTGTCTCAATGATCTGTTGTTTCGGCAGCGCTCGGGATATCTGCCGATCACCATTCCGATGATCATCGCCAACCACCCGGATCTGTCGAATCTGGCGAGCTTCTACGACGTCCCCTTCGAGGTTCACTCGGTCACCACCGACTCCAAGGCCGAGGTGGAGCGCCGCATCCTCGATGTTGTCGCCGAGCACGACATCGAACTGGTGGTGCTCGCCCGCTACATGCAGATCTTGTCCCCGCAATTGTGCGCTGAGCTGGCCGGACGCGCCATCAACATCCATCACTCCTTCCTGCCCGGATTCAAAGGCGCCAATCCGTACCGCCAGGCGCATGCCCGCGGCGTGAAGCTGATCGGCGCCACCGCCCACTTCGTCACCGCTGATCTGGACGAGGGCCCGATCATCGAACAGAACGTGCGCCGGGTCGATCACACCATGGCGGTGCCGGAGTTGGTGGCCGTCGGCCAGGAGCAGGAAAGCCGCACCCTCACCGAGGCGGTCAAACTGTTCTCCGAACACCGGGTGCTGCTCGACGACTCCCGCACCGTGATCTTCCGCTGATGCCGTGCGCCCGCTGGCTGGCGATGCGTGCCGGTTCAGTCGAAGTGCACGAGTCCGTGTAGCTCGACCAGTGACCATCCCTGGTCGAGGTCTCCGTCGGCGATGATGACGCCGGTGTTGTCGAGGTGGCCGTGCCCGATCTCTTCGGCGAAGCCCCGAATTCGCGCGGCGGCCCACACCCGCAAGGCAGCGCCGTGGCTGACCGCCAG
>DMIX01000132.1 GCA_003451975.1 Propionibacteriaceae bacterium | reverse complement strand
ATCGTCGCCACCCAGATGCTGGAGTCGATGATCAACTCCTATCGACCCACCCGCGCCGAGGTCTCTGATGTCGCCAACGCGATTCTGGACGGCGCCGACGCCGTCATGCTCTCCGGGGAGACGGCGGTGGGTGATCACGCCATTGACGCGGTTTCGGTGATGTCGCGGATCATTTCGCGCACCGAACACGGGGGTCTGGACAAGATTCGCGCCCTCGATTGGAATCCGCATACCACCGCCGGTGTCATTTCGAAGGCCGCCGTCGAGGTGGCAGAGCGGGTCAACGCCAAATACCTGGCCGCATTCACGATCTCGGGAGACACCCCGCATCGGTTGGCGCGACTGCGTTCGGAGGTGCCGATCATGGCCTTCACACCGCTGCCGAAGACGGCCGCTGAACTCACCCTGTGCTGGGGCGTGCAGTCCTACGTGACACCGGAGTACACCGATACCGATTCGATGGTGGCCTCGGTGCAGGAAGCGCTCACCAGTACTGGATTCCTGAAGCGCGGTGACCGGGTGGTGATCGTCGCCGGAAATCCGGGACGCACGATTTACCAGACGAATTCGCTGCGCGTCTACGAGATGTCGTAGTCACGCGGGCAGTGGGGCTTTCTTGATGCACTTTGGGCCATGCCCTCCCTCGCACTAGAGTGCCCGTCATGGCGCGGAGGGGGAAGCGCACAGTAGTTCGCGCTGTCATGGGACTGCTCGGCCTCGTGGCTGGGTGCCTTCTGGTGGTGCGCCCATTCACCTCCGAGTCATTGATGGTGGTCGCCGTCGTCGTCGGATTGCTGATCGCGGGGGTGTCCGAACTCATCGAAGGGACCCGGGACGCGCCGGCGCGATCCGTCCTGGGATCGACCTATCTGCTCGGCGCTGCGGTGGTCGCACTGTGGACGGGGCCGTCGGTGCAGCTCACTGCGGCCGTGGTGGGTGTGTTGCTGATCGCTGCTGGCGCGCTGGAGATCTGGTCAGGGCTGTTGTCGCGGGTGGAGTTGCCCGCACTGCTGGTTGCGGCCGCCGCGGGCGGCCCCAGCGTGGCGCTGTTCACCGGCGTGGTGACGACCGGTATCGGCGCGGTGGTGCTGCTGTGGGCCGACCCCGTGGTGCTGACGATGGTGATCGGGCTGGGCGCTCGCCTGCTGCTGGTGGGGGTCGGCCTACTGGTGGACATCTGGTATCCCAGCACCGGGTATGGCAGATCGACGGAACGATTTCGGGCGGTCTGGCGGGTCGTCGCGCTGGCCATGGCGGCGTTGCTGGCGACGGTCGGCAATCTCACCCTTGCCGCGGGAGTTCCCTCAGCGGTGTACTACCGAGATATCGCGGCCACCAGCCCCACGGGTGTGCTGTTGGGGGCGACACCGAGTGCCGATGCCTCGGCCGGAGCCACCGGCATCCAGCTTCTCTACACGACCTCCGATGAGCGTGATGACACCGTCACCGCCAGCGCCCGGCTCTACGTTCCGTCGAGCACGTCGGGCGATGCGCTGCCGCTAGTGGTGTGGGCGCATCCGGAGCTGGGCACCGGCCAAGGCTGCGCGCCGTCGGTGCGCGGCGAGTCGGTCGGCGGCTTGGTCGATGTCGACGACATCTTGGCGCGCGGCTATGCGGTTCTTGCCCCCGACTATCCCGGCTTGGGAGCACCCGGCTCGGCCAGCGTGTTGCTCGGTGTCGCGGAAGGCCGAGCCATCCTGGACGCCATTCGGGCCGTCGCCCAGGTTCCTGGAATCCGGCTGGGACGAACCGTCCTGTGGGGATTCTCCCAGGGCGGTCACGCCGCACTTTGGGCAGCCCAGTTGGCGCCGAGCTACGCCCCTGATGTGACCCTCAGCGCAGTGGTGGCTGACCAGCCGGTCACCGACCCAGCCGCCGTGTTGAATCACCTGGTGCAGGTTGGCAGCGATGATGCGCTGGTCGATGAGGTCCTCTACAGCTACGCCGAGTGGTACCCCGATGTTCGGCTGGCGGACTACCTCACCCTGCCCGCGCAGTTGGTGACCGAGGAGGTCGCCACCGGGTGCGGCTCGTTGAGCCCGGCGGCGGCGGCCCTGCAGACTCTCGGTGGCGATGCCCGGCGCTGGCTGCAGTCCCCCTCCCAGGGGCCGCTGGCGGCCAGATTGGACCAGAACGCCACGGCGAGACGGCTTTCGGTGCCGCTGCTGATCCTGCAGGGCGGGGCCGACGAGATCGTGCCGCAGTCACTTCAGGACGCCGAGGTCGCCACCCGCTGTCGGGCCGGTTCGGTCGTGGATTACCGGGTCTACCCCGGCGTGCACCATGCGAACAGTGCGATGGAGTCGGGGCGTCGCAACGAAATCCTGGCGTGGATCTCCGACCGGGTGACGGGCAAGAACGCGCCGAACACCTGCGCCTGAATGGCGGTGTCACCACCGCCCTGTGTGCCGAGGAGGGGAGTCGAACCCCTACGCCCAATTGGGCAGACGGGTTTGAGCCGTCCGCGTATACCATTCCGCCACCCCGGCAGGGCCTGACCGATTCTGCCACAACTTGGTGCCGAGGGTTACACGCACGGTACGCTCAGCAACACAGAATGTGACAACGAAGACCGAGCAGGAATGGTGATCATGGCCGACACCCCCGACGATGTGCAGCCCAATGTGAGTTTGCGGGTCCTGGTGGCCGAAGACGAAGCCGTGATCCGACTGGACCTGGTCGAGTTACTCACTGAAGAGGGCTACCACGTCATTGCCGAGGCTTCTGACGGCGAAGAGGCACTCCGTCTTGCGCGTGAACTCACCCCTGATCTGGTTGTGATGGACGTCAAGATGCCGAAGATGGACGGCATCACGGCCGCTGCGCAGATCGCCGAGGAACGGATCGCACCGGTGGTCATGTTGACCGCCTTCAGCCAGCGCGAGCTGGTGGAACGGGCCCGCGACGCCGGCGCCATGGCCTATGTGGTCAAGCCCTTCGATGCTTCCGATGTCGTTCCGGCTATCGAGATCGCGATCGGACGTTTCGCCGAAATTCGTGCGGTGGAGGCCGAAGTCAGTGATCTGGAGGAGCGTTTCGCCTCCCGTAAGGCCGTCGACCAAGCCAAGGGCCTGCTGCAGGAAGGCCTGGGGCTGACTGAACCTGAGGCTTTCCGGTGGATTCAGAAGACCGCCATGGACCTGCGCAAGTCGATGCGCGAAGTCGCCGAAGGCGTCATCGAGCACTCCAAGAGCGGCAAAGCCCGCTCCTGACTCGTCGCGCGGTACTCACTCCGCCTGGCGGGCCCGACGAAGATAGACGGTGACCCGGGCTGCACAGATCTGGTTGCCGTGGTCATCGATCAGATCGACGTCGTAGGTGGCCAAGGTATTGCCGATGCGGATCGCGGTCGCCGTTCCCGTGATCCAGCCGCTGCGAGCGCTGCGCAGATGGGTCGCATTCAAATCAACCCCGGTCACGGTGCCCTCAGGTCCCACATCGGCGGCTGCCGCCATTGATGCAAGACCTTCGGCCAACACGCACGACGCGCCGCCGTGCCACAGCCCGAACGGTTGGGTATTGCCTTCCACAGGACAGCGCGCAACAGCTCGAGTGGGGGTGACCTCGATCCACTCGGTCCCCATCTTGTCGTCCAGGGGGCTGGTCAATCCTGCAAACCAATCCGGTACGTTCACCAGGCAACCCTGACACACCAACGCAGGTTTGGTCAGCCCCGGACGGTAGAGTTCCAGACTGTGACGAAGCTGCCCGCTGCCCCTGGCGACGACCCTGCGACCCTGCTGCTCATCGATGGACATTCAGTGGCCTACCGGGCGTTCTTCGCTCTGCCGGTGGAGAACTTCGCGACGAGCTCCGGCCAACCGACCAATGCGGTTTACGGCTTCACTTCGATGCTGATCAACGT
>DMIX01000255.1 GCA_003451975.1 Propionibacteriaceae bacterium | reverse complement strand
TCGCCGAGGCGATGAGCATCGCCGGCAAGCAGGATCGTGACGAGGCCACCGACGCTCTGAAGGCCGCCCTCCACGCTGAACTGGATTCCCAGTTCGAGGGCCGCGAGAACGAGATCAGCGGTGCCTTCAAGGCTCTGACCAAGAAGCTCGTGCGTCACCGTACGTTGACCGAGCAGGTTCGTATCGATGGCCGTGGGCTGCGGGATATCCGCACCCTGTCGGCTGAGGTCGGCGTGCTGCCGCGGGTGCACGGCTCGGCGCTGTTCCAGCGCGGCGAGACTCAGATCCTGGGTGTCTCCACGCTGAACATGCTGGACATGGAGCAGAAGCTCGACACGCTGTCTCCGGAAACCACCAAGCGCTACATGCATAACTACAACTTCCCGCCCTACTCCACCGGTGAAACCGGTCGGGTCGGTTCGCCCAAGCGCCGCGAAATCGGTCACGGTGCGCTGGCTGAGCGGGCGCTGGTTCCGGTGCTGCCCACCCGCGAGGAGTTCCCTTACGCCATCCGTGAGGTTTCCGAGGCGCTGGGTTCCAACGGCTCCACCTCCATGGGCTCGGTGTGTGCCTCCACCCTGGCTCTGCTGAACGCTGGTGTGCCGCTGCGCTCCCCAGTGGCGGGCATCGCCATGGGTCTGATGAGCGAGGACATCGACGGCGAGACCCGATACGTCGCGCTGACCGACATCCTGGGCGCTGAGGATGCTCTGGGTGACATGGACTTCAAGGTCGCCGGTACCCGGGACTTCGTCACCGCGCTGCAGTTGGACACCAAGCTCGACGGCATTCCCGCCGACGTGCTGGCCGGTGCTCTGCTGCAGGCCCGTGAGGCCCGCTACGCAATCTTGGATGTCATGGCCGAGGCCATCGACACCCCTGATGAGATGAGCCCCTACGCTCCGCGGATCATCACCGTGCACATCCCGGTCGACAAGATCGGCGAGGTGATCGGGCCCAAGGGCAAGATGATCAACCAGATTCAGGACGACACCGGCGCCAACATCTCCATCGAGGATGACGGCACCATCTACATCGGTGCCGAAGACGGCGAGTCCGCTGAGGCGGCCCGCAGCCTGATCAACGCGATCGCCAACCCGACCATGCCGGAGAAGGGCGAGCGTTACCTGGGCACCGTGGTGAAGATCATGCCCTTCGGTGCCTTCGTCTCTCTGCTTCCTGGCAAGGACGGCCTGCTCCACATCACCAAGCTGCGCGACCTGGTCGGCGGGGCGCGGGTGGAGAACGTCGAAGACGTGGTCAGCGTCGGACAGAAGATTCAGGTCGAGATCGCTGAGATCGACCCCAAGGGCAAGCTGTCGCTGATCCCCGTAACCGAGGACGAGACCAAGGCTGAGGCACCTACCGAAGCCTGATCGACCACCCGAAAGCCGGCGCCCCCCGCGAGGGACGCCGGCTTTCGCGTCTCCACCTCGCTACACCCAGGTGAAGTTGCTACAGCCGCACCGGTAGCAACGTGACCTAGATGTAGCGAGGTAGGAATGAAGTGCGTTGTTTGGGGTGTGGATTGTGACCGGCGGACGCCCAGCATGCCGATGACCTGAGACATGAGTGAATTGCGGCGGACCCAGGAGCTCGTTACCGACCACGGATGGACCCACTATGACCTGCGCAAGGCTCGCCAGTCGGACGAATTGGTTCGGGTTCGGCGGGGTAGCTACATCGGCAGCACTGTGGCAGACGCACGGCAGCGACACCTCGACTTGATTCGAGCCACACTTCCCGAGATCAGGGATGGCAGTGTGGTGAGCCACGCGTCAGCCGCAGCGGTCCACGGGATTCCGGTTGCCAACGATGCCTGGACTCGGGTGTGG
Organism: Propionibacteriaceae bacterium; assembly: GCA_003451975.1. Classification (GTDB taxonomy): domain Bacteria; phylum Actinomycetota; class Actinomycetes; order Propionibacteriales; family Propionibacteriaceae; genus Propionicimonas. The sequence continues at coordinate 3,066 of DMIX01000255.1, read as the reverse complement.
GCGACCCGTCCTGGTGGTGGCAATGGACGCATCGGCCCTGTCCTTCACCTCAGGCGCTGCCGGCTTGATGATGCCGAGATCACCGTGATCGATGGCATCCCGGTGACGAGCCTGGAGCGGACTGCGGTCGATCTTGCTCGGGGCCGTTCTCAGGAGTGGGGTGTCATCGCCTGTGATGCCGCGGCCGCAGCCGGCGCCGATCTCGGGCTCGTCAGCGCAATTGTGGCCTCGATGCGGAAATGGCCTGGGGCGAAACGTGCCGCCTGGGCGTTGGCGTTCGTGGACCCCCTGGCGCAATCACCACTGGAGTCAATCAGCCGGCTGCAGATGCATCGACTCGGGTTCCCGGTGCCGATCACGCAGTTCCCGGTCTTTCGCGACGGCGTGCTGGTCGCCACCTGCGACTTCGGGTGGGAAGGGCATCGCCTCGTCGGCGAATGCGATGGCAAGTTCAAATACGCCGACCTGCTGCGTCCGGGTGAGCGGCCCGAAGACGCCGTCATGCGTGAGAAGCACCGCGAAGAGCGAATCCGTGGCGCCGGATTCTGGATTTCGCGCTGGAGTTGGCACGACGCCTGGCACCCCGACCGTCTGCGATCGATCTTGACCGCAGGCTTCGCGTCCGCTCCGCACCATTGACCCCAACGTCGCTACACATACGTCACGTTGCTACCTCCGCACCTGTAGCAACGTGACGTACGTGTAGCGAGGAGGGACGGGGTGGGGGACTCTAGGATGTGCGCAGACGAAAGGGAGACCATGCAGGTAGCAGTGTTTGGTGCCAAGGGACGGATGGGCGCTGAGGTGTGCCGAGCTGTTGAGGCAGCTCAGGATCTGGAACTGGTTGCGGCTTTGGATGCCGAGGACGACAAGGCGGCGGCCGAAGCGGCCGACGTGGTGGTCGACTTCACAGTGCCGGGCGTCGTCATGGAGAACCTCGCCTGGTGCATCGAACATGGCGTGCATGCTGTGGTGGGCACCACCGGCTTCAGCGAGGACCGGTTGCAGAGTCTGCGCGACCAGTTGCACGCCAGGCCAGGGGTGAACATCCTGGTGGCGCCGAATTTCTCCATCGGTGCCGTGCTGATGATGCACTTCGCTGAACAGGCCGCGGCCTTCTTCGAATCCGTCGAGATCATCGAGTTGCACCACCCCAACAAGGTGGACGCACCGTCTGGAACCGCCCAAGCGACCGCCAAGCGGATCGCTGCGGCCCGGGCAGCGGCCGGACTGGGTGACGTGCCGGACGCCACCAACACGGGCCTGGAGGGCGCGCGTGGCGCCGAGGTCGACGGCATCCACGTTCACGGCGTGCGACTGCGCGGGCTCATCGCCCATCAGGAGGTGCTGCTGGGCGGCCCAGGCGAAACCCTCACCATCCGGCACGATTCGATGGACCGAGTCGGCTTCATGCCCGGCGTGCTCGCCGCGGTACGGTCGGTCGCCGATCTGCCCGGCCTCACGGTGGGAATCGATCGTCTCCTGGGGCTGTGACGTGCGCAAGGGCATCGTCGCGATAGCAATCGTCGCGGTCCTGCTGGGCGGTGCCTGGATCGCCGACAGCAGTGTTCGTGCGGCGGAGGAGAGTGAGGCCGCTACTCAGGTCGCTGCCGCCCTGGGCGCGGCTGAGGGGACGACCTCGGTGCAGCTGGGCGGGTTTCCGTTCTCAGCGTCATACCTGACTAAGTCAGTTCCGCAGGCATCGCTCGAGGTGGCGTCCTTTCCGACCACCATCGCCGGTACCCAGGTCACCGTGACCGACCTGCGACTCACCACGGGAGCCGTCACCACGGGGCCCGACTCACTCACCGCACAGGCGGTGAGTGGCCGAGCTTCGATGAGCTATCAGGATCTGAGTAACGTGGTCGGCCTGCCGATCACCTCTGGTGGGCAGAATCGGCTGCAACTGCAGTACTCGGTGGCGCTTTTCGGCACGGAACTCAGCGCCGAGGTATCTGCGGTACCCCAGGTCGACCCCGCCACCCACACGCTTGCACTTACCGATCCTCAGGTGTCGATCGTGGGCTTCGACCTGCCGTCTGCGGCGGTTCAGCAGGTGGTGGACAGCGTGGTGAAGCCACTGGATCTCACCTTGCCCTATGGCCTGAACCTTGTTGGTTTCGAACCACACGCTGATCAGGTCACCATCGTCTTTGCGGCAGATTCGATGACGGTGCCGATCCAGCGCTGAACCTCACCCCAGGCCGGTGTGCAGCCGGATCAGCCGCAGCCGTGGGCCCTCGGCGTCCATGGCAACCTCGGTGTGAGCACCATCGGCGTCCCAGCCGGCCTCCCGCAGGAACTTCAGCAGCACGTCATCGGTGCTGCGAACCCACCAAGTGGCGCGACTGAAGCCATCGGCACGCAGAGTGTCGGCCACCGCATTCAGCAACCGCGAGCCGTGGCCCTGGCGCTGCGCCACCGGATCCACGACGAACTCGGCGACCAGCGCATCGCTGCCGGCCTCGGCATCGGGATCGTCACTGGGCCCGATCGCGGCGAAGCCGGTAATCCGTTCGCTGCCCAACGCCACCAGCACCCGATACTGCGCCAGCGGCGGACGCACGATGGCCTCATACCAACTGTTTGTCATGTCGGCCAGATCGACGGCGGCGAGCATGCCGGTTGAGGTCTGTTCGGGCAGATGTGCTACCCACGCCCGGCGTTGAAGGGCGGCGATGGTCTCTGCTTCGGCGGGCAGTGCCAGGCGTACGGAATCTGCGATCACGGCGGTCATGGTACCCATCGAAGTTGCTGCCGCGAACTGATGCTTCCGGTGGCGAGGGGTCGCTCGCGATAGGTTGGACGGGTGCGAGAGTCCTTAAGAACCCCTCCAGCCCTGCAACCCGATACCCTCCGAGTGATCCCGCTGGGAGGTCACGGCGACATCGGTCGCAATATGAGCTCTTACGAGATCAACGGCGAACTGATGTTCATCGACTGTGGGGTGCTGTTTCCCTCGGAGGAACAACCCGGCGTCGACCTGATCCTGCCGGGTCTGCACCTGGTGGAGGACCGCCTCGACGAGGTGAAAGCACTGGTCCTCACCCACGGCCACGAGGACCA
>DMIX01000166.1 GCA_003451975.1 Propionibacteriaceae bacterium | reverse complement strand
GGTGCATAGGACAGCTCGGCGAGCCGATCAGGTCGCCAGGGTGACTGGCCCCAGTCCTGGCCGAGTTGGTTGAAAGGATCTGGTGGGGCGCCGACACCGATGCCGTCGGCGAACAGATTGCCGTAGGTCCAGGCCTCGGCGCTGCGTCCGCTGACGCCAACGGCGAGATCACTCATGATGCCCAGCTTCATGCCCGCGGTGCGAGCGGCGGATTGGGCAGCCCGCAACTGCTCGGCGGCGAGGAACTGCAACCAAGCGAAGAACACAATGCGTTCATGGTGTTTGGCCGCGAAAGCCGCAACCTCCGGAGAGGAAGGACGACGCAGCTTCGCCGGCCACTCGCGAAAATCCTGGCCATACTCGGCCACCAGAGCCGACCACGTGGCGAACTGGGTCAGGCCACGTCCTTCGCGGCGCAAGAAGTCGTTGAAGGCCATCCGGCGCGCCGGGCGCATACCGGCATCGAAAATCACCCGCAGCGCCTTGAGTTTGGCCTTCCAGATCGGGCGACGCTCGATCAGGTCGTTATCCCGGATACGGTCGCGCAGTTTGCGCTTCAGGTCGCGGATCCGCCGGCGGGCATCGGCGCCGAGCTCGGCGTACTCCGGAACCAACTCCGGGCGCAGATAGACCGGGTTCACGAAGCGGCGAGACATCGGCAGATAGGGAGAAGCCTCGATCGGAGCGGTGGGTTCAGCCGCATGCAGCGGATTCACCAACAGGTACCCGGCATACTGCTGGGTAGCCGCCCACACGGCCAGATCGGCCAGGTCACCCAGATCGCCCAGACCCCAGGATTCAGCCGACGTGAGGCTGTACAACTGGACGGCGTATCCCCAGGTTCGCCGATCTCCCAGGGCGGCCGGGAAGCCTACGAAGGTCGGCGTCACCACCAAAGTCGCGTCCACTTCGCCGTCGGCGGTGGCCGCCTCTAGCCGGTGGTAGCCCAAGGGGAGATCCGCGGGAAGCTCGAAGGACGCCTCACCCAGGAGCCGACCGGAGAGTTCGCGCGGCGCCACATCGTGACGCAACTGGGTCAGTTCACGCAGTCCGCCATCCTCGAGGCGCACCGCCACCCGCACCCAGTCACCGTGTGGCAGGTGCACCAGCAACGGCTCGGCACGCCCCTGCTCGACGACGACGCAGGGGGGAAGAACCCGAGTCCAGGGCTGGTTCTGAACTGCGTTCAGCGCCGCGGTTGACTTGTCGGGATCGGTGGCGTCGACGTCCATCGCAGCCAGAATGGCGATCACGGTCTCGGCACTGACCTCGGTGAGGCGGCCTTTGAAGTCCCAGAATTCGGTCGCGATGCCGTACGCGTGTGCGAGTTCGGCCAGATGGGGGTCAGACAGTGCCATGTGGGGCTTTCACGTTCTACGACCAGAGCGCTGCCAACGATATCGGTAAGGCTCAGGAACGTTCGAACGGTGCCAGCAATTGACGCAGCAGATCGGCCAGTTCTTGGCGAGCTTCGGCGGGAATGGTCGTGAGCAGCTGACGTTCGAAGTCCAGCAGATCACTCAAAGCGGCCTGAACCCGCCGCCGACCATCGTCGGTGAGTCGGACCACTACGCCGCGGCGGTCGGTGACATTGGGCAGCCGAACCACCAAGCCGCGAGCTTCAAGCCGGTTCACGCGATTGGTCATGGTGCCCGACGTGGAGAGCGTCTCGTGGATGAGTTCGCCGGGAGACGCTTCATAGGGAGGGCCCTGTCGACGCAGGGCTGCCAGCACGTCGAACTCCCAAATCTCGAGCTCTTGGGCTGCTAAGGCGTCACTGCGGGCTCGATCCAGGTGGCGGGCCAAGCGGCTGATGCGCGAGAAGCTGGCCAGTGGCGCGGTATCGAGCTCGGGCAGCTCGCGCGCCCACGACGCGAGTATCTCGTCTACCTCGTCCATAGCGCCCCCGACTATCTCGATGTCGAGATGTTATCAAGGGAGTGGTTGACCACCGGCCCGATGCGCAGCGAAGCCACCAGCCCGAGGACTGCAACGACCGCCATCGCGGTGAACACCGGACCGAAGGCGACGCCGAGCCTGGTTTCGTCATCGCTCACCACGATCAGGGCGGCGAAAATGGTGCCGGCAAGGCCTGCCACCAGCGAGCTTCCCAGAGCCTCCCCCACTTGCAGCGAGGACGTGTTGGCGCCCAGCTCGGCCGCTGGGGATAACTCCATCACCACCAGGTTCGTGCTCGACATCTGCAGCCCCATACCCAGGCCACCGATCACCCAACCAGCGACCACAGCCCACAACAGGCTCCCCGGGAACCAGGCAGCGGTCGCCACCAGACTCAAGCCCGCTGCCGTGGCCACGCCGCCGACACTGACGATCTGATCGCGGCGCAGCATCAGCCACGGCCGCGACTGCAACCACGACCCCACCGTCCAACCGATGGAGCCGATGGTCAGTGCCAGCCCAGCGGTTGTCAGTTCCAGCCCTTCGGCACGCGTCAACATCAGGGTCAGGAAGGTTTCGGCGCCGAAGAACGCCCCGGTGATCAGCAGGCGGGTGTTCACATTGGCGGCCAGCCCGGTGCCGAGCAGCCGGTAGCCGCGAGGCAGCAGGGTCGGCAACCCGAATCCCAGCAGCAGCACCGCGGCAGCCAGCCATGCCAGCGACCACGCGTCGAACCGCTGACCTGCGATCTGTAGCGAGGCCGCACCGACGGCCACCATGAGGGCAGCCAGCAACGGCGACAGTCCACCTCGGGCACTCAACTCAGGATCCGCGTCAGGGGCCGGCAGGTCGGCCCGCCGCAGC
>DMIX01000156.1 GCA_003451975.1 Propionibacteriaceae bacterium | reverse complement strand
CCGCAGCTCACTGGGAACACACCGTCGCGATCCGTCCGGGCGGATTGTGGGTACTGACCGCCGTTGACGGTGGCGAGGCAGAACTCGCCGCCCGCGGGGTACCCTTCGCGCCACTGGGGGAGTGACGTCGATGCGGGTTCGGCTTGTCGGGCTAGGCGCGATTGGTGCCGCCTACGGCAGCCGAATGGCCGCCGGCGCTGCGGATTTTGCCGTGATCGCCGAGGCCGACCGAGCCCAGCGATACCGAGAACAGCCGACCTGGGTCAATGGTGTGGAGCAGCGCTTTCCGCTGGTGCTGCCCCAGGCGGCCGAGCCAGTGGAACTAATCGTGGTGGCCGTGAAAGCTGCAGCCCTGCGCGATGCCATCGAGCTAATGCACGGCTGGGTCGGCGAGGGAACGGTCATTCTGAGCCTGCTCAACGGTATCGACAGCGAGCAGATCCTGGCCGAGGCCTTCCCTGAGGCGTTCGTGCCGCTGGCCCTCAGCGTCGGCATCGACGCGGTGCGCGAGGGGCGCCACATCCGGTACAACTCGCTGGGACGCATCGTCTTCGGTGCTGCCGGCACCCCGGACGAGGCTCAGGCCACCTCGCTGACGGCGGTTTCGAAGCTGTTCGCCCGGGTCGGCATCGATGATGATCTGCGTACCGACATGGTCCATCAGCTGTGGTGGAAGTTCCTGATCAACGTCGGCGTCAACCAGGTCTCGGCGGTGTTGGGCGCGCCTTACGGGGCTTTCCAAACCGAGGGTGCACCCGCGCGGGCGGCGATGCTGGCGGCCCAAGCCGAAGTGGTCGCGGTGGCGCAGGCCGAGGGCGTGATGCTGACTCAGGCCGATGTCGAAAGCTGGCTGGAGGTCCTGTCGGCACTGGGGCCGGACAAGTTCACCTCGATGGCGCAAGACACCCTGACCGGGCGGGACACCGAAGTGGACATCTTCTCCGGACGGGTCTGCGAGCTGGGCCGGGCCCATGGCATCGCGACGCCGGTCAATGAGTTGCTCGGTCAGCTGCTTCGTGCCCAGCCGACTTTGCCGCCGCGACGATTCGGGATCTGATCGGCCCGTCGGGCCGCGCAGGCGTGGGGAAGTAGGCTCGTGGAGTGGTAGCGAATCCGAGGCAGCGAATCCTCGCCGCGCTGTTGGACATCGCGGTGATGCTGCTCTGGGGTGTCCTGGTACTGTCCGCCGTTGCGATCGCTGCAGCCAGGGGAATGGCGCCGCAGCTGGGACCGTTCGGCTACAACCTCATCACCTTGGTGATGGTGGTGCTGCCGGTGACCCTCGCCTTCACCGTGTGGGAGGCCGGACGCTACGAGGCCACTCCCGGCAAGCAGAAGGTGGGACTTCGGGTCCGTACTGACCCCGGCGGTGAACGGCTCAGCTGGCAGCGCTCGGCGGCTCGGAATCTGCTCAAATTCGGCTTGCCCTGGACACTGGCCCAGTCAGCGGTGCTCGCCTTGTTCACCGCCCCCGCTGCTGATGCTGCAGTCGGTGTGATCTTCGCCATCGGGGTGCCGATCGCCTACATCGCCTCGCTGGTGATCTGGGGGAATCGCACCGTCTACGACTGGCTGCTCGGAACCACGGTGATCTCGGTCGCAGCCGGGCGTCGCTTCGCCGCCGACGATCCGATCAGCGATGCCGCGGTCGAGCCCGACGAGCAGCCTGCTGCCGACCCTGCCGGGACGGTGGGTACCTGCGGCGATACCTCGCCGCGGCCCTGAAACTCAGGTGCCATCTGACTGAAACATGCCGCTCGTAACCTGACGAAGGTGAGCCTGCTGTTTCGCGATTATGCTGGCACCCCCAAGGCCTTCGACGAGGTGGTGGGTGCTGAGGGCGTCCGCGTGGCGTACGGCTCGGTGCTGCGTCAACTGGCGAAGCTGGATGCCGAAGAGGTGCGGGCTCGGGCCGAGTACCTGAAGTCGACCTATCTGGATCAAGGTGTCACCTTTGACATCGGTGGCGAGGAGCGGCCGTTTCCGCTCGACATCGTGCCGCGGGTGGTACTGGCCGATGAATGGGACGAGGTCGAAGTCGGCGTCACGCAGCGAGTTCGTGCCCTGGAGGCGTTCCTCGCCGACGTCTACGGCGAAGGTCGTGCTTTCCGTGACGGCGTGATTCCCCGCCGGGTCGTGGTGACCTCGCCGCATTATCACCGTGCCATGGCCGGGGTGCAGCCGGCTAACGGCGTGCGTTGTCATGTGGCCGGGGTTGACCTGGTGCGCGATGAGGTGGGGCGATTCCGCGTCCTGGAGGACAACGTCCGGGTGCCCTCGGGGGTGTCCTATGTGATGACGAATCGCCGAGCCATGTTCTCGGCGCTGCCGGAAGTGACCAGCCGACATCGGATTCGGCCGGTGGAGGGGTACCCGCTGCAGTTGCTGTCGGCATTGCGCGCCGCTGCGCCCTCCGGTGTTCAGGATCCGACGGTCGTGGTGCTCACCCCGGGGGTGCACAACTCTGCGTACTTCGAGCATGCGTTGTTGGCTCGCATGATGGGTGTCGAACTGGTCGAAGGGCGTGATTTGGTCTGCCACAACGGGCGGGCTTCGGTGCGCACCACGCAGGGACTGCGACCGGTGCATGTCATCTACCGTCGAGTGGATGACGAGTTCATTGATCCGGCGCAGTTCCGGGCTGATTCGATGCTGGGCTGTGCGGGACTGATCACCGCAGTGCGTGCCGGAAATGTCACCATCGCGAATGCGATCGGCAATGGCGTGGCCGACGACAAACTGGTCTATACCTACATCCCGGACCTGATTCGCTACTACCTGGCCGAGGAACCCAAGCTGGCTAGTGTCGACACCTGGCGCCTGGAGGACCCGGTTCATCGCGAGGAGGTCATGGACCGGCTCGGCGAACTCGTGTTGAAGCCCGTCGATGGCTCCGGCGGCAAGGGGATCGTGATCGGACCCCAGGCGACGGCGAAGCAACTGGACCAGTTGCGGACGCGCATTCTGCGCGATCCGCGCGGCTGGATCGCACAGCCGGTGGTGCAACTGTCGACCGTCCCGACCATGATCGACGGGACTATGGCGCCACGCCATGTGGACTTACGACCGTTCGCAGTGAACTCCGGCGACGGGGTTTATGTGCTGCCCGGTGGGCTGACCCGGGTGGCCTTGCCCGAAGGCGAGCTGATCGTGAACTCCAGTCAGGGCGGTGGCTCCAAGGACACGTGGGTGTTGTCCCGCGACGGCGTTCGCGGCAAGCGACGTCGTCGGCGGGTTCGTGATTCGGTGGCCTCGGTGCCGATGGGGGAGTTGGGGGAGGAACGACTGGCCCAGCAACAGGCCCAGCAGCAACAGCAACAGGTGGTGCCGTCGTGTTGAGCCGGATCGCGGAGTCGTTGTTCTGGATCGGCCGCTATCTGGAGCGAGCCGAGGACACCTGTCGCATCGTCGAAATGCACCTGCAACTGCTGTTGGATGATCCGTCGGTCGACCAGGACGATGCTGCCGCTGCGCTGCTGGCGGTGATGGGTGCGCCCGTGACCGATTCTGCTGAGTCTGCCGATGTGCTGTCGGTGCTCTGCTACGACGTGGCATCCCCGGCGTCAGTGGCGGCGGCTTTGGACGGTGCTCGTGAAGCGGCCCGGCGTGCTCGCGAGACCGTGTCCAGTGAGATGTGGGAGGCGATCAACACCACCTGGAACTCGGTACGTGGCGGGCGGCTGCAGCGGATGCGTCCGGCTTCGGCGTTCCGGTTGGTCCGTGAACGTTGCGCGGTGATCACCGGGACCGCCGATCAGACCATGAGTCACGACGAGGGATGGCAGTTTCTCACCCTGGGACGCAGCATCGAGCGCGTCGACATGACCGCTCGGCTGATCTCTACCGCTCAGGCCGCGGGGACTGCCACCGCCTGGAGCAATGTGCTGCGCGGCTGTGGGGCTCACCACGCCTTCGTGCGTTCCTATGGCGGCGTGACCACCGACCGCGACGCGGCCGAGTTCGTGCTGTTGGATCGGCTCTTTCCTCGCTCGGTGGTGCACAATCTGCGGGCTGCCGAAGCGGCTCTGCGGCAACTCGACCTCTCAGCGAGCAGCCGCGGCTATGAGGATGAGGCGGTCCGCTTGCTGGGCACGGCGCGGGCCGGTCTGGAGTACCGGGAACCGGGTCGGATGCTGGAGGAGCTGACGCAGCGGATGGCGGATCTTCAGCGTACGTGTAGCACGGTCAGTGAGGCCGTCACCGCCCGGTATTTCGCCGGCTCCGCCGCGGCAAGCTGGACCGGAGGCAATTGATGGCGAGTCAACTCAGGATCGTGCACCGCACCGGGTATCGCTATGCCGGCCCGGTTGGTGCGTCCCACAATGAGGCGAGGATGACTCCCCGAGCCACTCGGGAACAGGTGCTGCTGGCGAGCAAGATCGAGGTCACTCCGGTGGCGTGGATTCACAACTTCGTCGACTACTGGGGCACCCCGGTGACGGCGTTCGAGATTGCCGAGCCACACTCGATGCTCGATGTCGTTGCCACTTCGACCGTTGACGTCGGCGAGCGTCTCACCCGCGGCGTCGGAGCGGAATGGGACGACCTGGTCGAGCCGAATTTCACCGATCAGTATGTCGAGTGGCTGGCTATCGGTGACCATGTGGATCCGGGGTCGGAGTTGCGCCGGCTGGCCACCGACATCGCCCGGCAGACCGAAACACCTGCAGTGGCGGCCACCGCGATCTTGGACGTGATTCGTGAGCGGGTCGATTACGTGCCTGGCTCGACGGGGGTAAACACCTCGGCGAGCGCGGTGTGGGCCACCGGTGCTGGGGTCTGTCAGGATCTGGTTCATTTGAGCCTGGGAGCGTTGCGAACGGTAGGCATCCCCTGCCGATACGTCTCGGGCTATGTCATGCCGGACTCGCAGCCGGTGATCGGCGAGGCCCGCACCGGTGAGTCGCACGCCTGGCTCCAGTTCTGGGACGGCGTCTGGGTCGGGGTGGATCCCACCAACAACACCATTCCGGGAGACTTCCATGTGGAGATCGGGGTGGGTCGGGACTATTTCGACGTGCCGCCGTTGAAGGGCGTCTACGCCGGAGCGGAGTCCTCGGACCTGTTCGTGGAGGTCGAAATCACCGTATTGAGTCACGCTGATCGGTAAGTCGGGGTTGACGATGTCTCAGGCTCGACTATGATGAAGATAAATCGAAAAGATGTTCGATAATCCTCCCGAGGGGAGTGTGGCTGAGCTGGGGAAGGCTCGCCGCAATTCTGCGGGAGTTCAGCCGACCTCTGCGTGAACGCACCTCGACCCGCGTTCGTGTGGAGGTCGGCTTGTTTGAACTAGGTACCTGCGCGCAGTTGTGTTTTGTTCCGAAACGATGGTGCTACGCCTAGACTTGCCTCACAGTCGTTGTCGACGAGGGGAGGTGGTCATGGCGCTATCAGAAGAGGAGCAAAGGCTTCTCGAGCAGATGGAGGCCGAACTCGCAGCAGAGGATCCTCGGCTGGCCAGTGCACTGCGCGGTCCGCAACGCCATTGGTATCACCGTCGGGTCTTGGCCGCAGCCGTGGGCTTCGCTGCCGGTGTGACAGTGCTGGTCCTCGGCATGGACGTGCATCCCTTGGTGAGTGTTGCCGGCTTTGTGATCATGCTCATTTCCACGGTGGTGGGAATGGCGGCGTGGCGCCGTCCCGATGTTGACGGCATGTCGTCGCAGCGGGGAACTGCGCCGGGTCGTGCGCAGCGAAATTCGTCAGGGCGTCCCGATGATTGGCGTCAGCATGGTGAGGATGATTTGCCCTTCTAAGGGGAATGCTGCTGGGTGACCGAAAGGACCTGGGCGGTGGGCTTTAGCCCGCCGCCCTTTTTCTATGCCCGCACCCCGTGCGCGGTCCTGGAGCTCCGCCGGTCTGGTGTGGTCGTTGGTGGAGCGCGGCGAAGCGATTGTGCCCTGAATATGGTGGCAAGTGGAGGAAAGTGGAGTATGGTGGCGGCAAGTGGAGGAAAGCGAAGGGGGTTGGCGCAGTGTTTCTCGGCACCTACACCCCCAAGCTCGACGACAAAGGACGTTTCTTTCTGCCCGCGAAGTTTCGCGATCAGTTGGCCGACGGCCTCGTCATCACCCGACTGCAGGATCACTGCCTGGCGATTTGGCCGACAGCGACCTTCATGAAAGAGGTCGCCGATGCTGCGACCGGGCCTTCCACGGTTCGAGGAGTACGGGACTACCAGCGCATGGTCGCCTCGGGCGCTTCGGACGAACTGCCGGATAGTCAGGGGCGGGTTGGGATTCCACTTCCGCTGCGGACCTATGCGGGGGTGGCGAAGGACATCGTCG
>DMIX01000022.1 GCA_003451975.1 Propionibacteriaceae bacterium | reverse complement strand
GTTCACCCGTTCGAGGTTCATTGATTCGCTCCTTCCAGGGCGAAGTGGGAGGGCATTCGCATGGTGGTGTAGCCACCGTTGAGCTGAGCGAGCAAGGGCGAATTCGGGGATACCGACAACACCCAGGTGATGGATTCACCATCAGCTGTGGCGTTCATGGCGCGTTTCAAGGAGCGCTCCTGGGTTCCGGACAACTCATCGGCGGAGTCCACGAACACGATGCCGCCATGTTGTTTGGCCAGGATGCGTCCGAAATGCGGTGTGCTCGCATCGAGCACCGGTGCCTGGCTGCGGAGGACAGGTGCCTCTTCGGGCAGTACCAGACCGAGGGTCTTGAGCTTGCCCTCCGCCAGGTTGAGGCGGCCGGCCAAAGCCAGCAGCAGGGCGCGACGCTGGGCATGTTCACCCTCGATCACCAGCAAGCCGCCTCGCTCCAGCCGGACGGCAAGGTCGGTGAAGAGCACCCGATCACCGACGCGGGCGCTGAGGCCTTCAGCGACGATCGCAGAGTCGTCGTCGGCGCTGGGCCATCCGGCCAGCTCCAACTGGCGAGTGAGGGCTTCACCTTCGATATCGAACGAAGGCAGGATGCGATCCAACCAGCGTGGCAGCCACCAGGCATGTTCGCCGAGCATGGTCATGACTGCAGGCACCAGCGTCATGCGCACCACGAAGGCGTCCAGCGCTACACCGACCGCGAGGGCAAAGGCGATGGCCTTGATGGTGCCTTCGCCGTGAGGAACGAAGAAGGCGAAGACGCTGAACATGATGACGGCCGCGGCGGCCACCACCTTGGCCGAGTGCACGAAGCCGTCCACCACCGAATTGGGATTGCCGTGCACATGTTCCTCACGCATCCGCGAGACCAGGAAGACCTCATAGTCCATGGCCAGGCCAAACAGAATGCCCATCAGAATGATCGGCAGGAAGCTGATCACCGGGCCGGGCTCGGTCAGATTCACCACGGAGCTGAGCCAACCCTCGTTGAACACCAAGGTGGTCGCTCCGAAGGCGCCGCCAACACTGAGCAGATAGCCCAGCGCGGCTTTGATCGGCACCCAGACAGAGCGGAAGACCATCATCAGCAGGATCAACGACAGCCCCACGACGAAGATCCCAAAGGGAAGTAGCGCCTCGCGAAGCCGCTCGGTGACGTCGATTTGGATGGCGGTGAAGCCGGTGATGTCGGTGGTGACGTGGTACTCCTGTTGCCATTCACCGGCGCGGTCGCGGAGTCGCTGCACCAATTCGGCGGTGGCGGGATCATCCGCTGCCGTCGTGGGAATGATCTGAATCATGCCGGTGTCGACATTGGCGTTCGGGACCGCCGCCGCCACCATGTCCACCCCGGGCATCGCTTCGATATCGGCCTTCAAGCCGTCGAGGACCGCCATCGGATCATCGGATTCCACCAGCGGCAGGATCATCACCAGCGGCCCGTTAGCGCCGAGGCCGAATTTCTCGGTTATGGCGTCGAAGGTCGCGCGATCCTGAGCGCCCGGCTGGGAGCGTCCCGCCGTGGGCAAGGCCAGTTGCAGATTGGTCATCGGGTAGGTGAGCGCCCCGATACCGGCCAAGACCACCACGACGGTTACGATCGGCCACTTGGTGACCGTCTTCACCCACCAGGCTGCAGGGCGGAAATGCTTGCCGGAGGCGCGCCTGGCTGCCTTGGTCAGCACACGTTCCCGCGGACGCAGTCGCTCGCCGGCGAATCCCATGAACGCAGGCAACAGCGTGATGGCCAGCACCACCTCGAGGGCGACGGTGGCCGAGGCCGCAGCACCCATGGTCGTCAGGAAGGGCAGGCCAGCGAAGCTGAGCCCCACCAGGGCGATCACTACGGTGGTCCCGGCGAAGACCACCGCACCTCCGGCGGTACCGACCGACCGAGCTGCGGACTCCTCGACGTCCATTCCGGCAGCGAGTTGGTCACGGTGGCGGGAGATGATGAACAAGGCGTAGTCGATGCCCACCGCCAGGCCGAGCATGATGGCCAGAATCAGCGTGGTGGAGTTCACCGAAATGACACCGGCGGTCAGATAGATCAACAACACGCCGGAGGCGACACCGGCGAACGCAGTACCCAAAGGCATCATCGCGGCGAGCAGGGATCCCAGGGTCAGAACCAGGACCACTAAGGCGACCACCACGCCGAGCGCTTCGACGACCGACAAGGAGGGGTAATTCACGGCGAAGATGTCGCCGCCGACCAGAACCTGGCTTCCGGGAAGATCTGTCTCCAGGCTCTTGGCTGCGGTGGTCAGTTCTTCCTTCATGGCGTCAGTGGTGGAGCCGACATCGGTATTCAGTCGCACCGTGACGCGGCCCGTTTCACCGTCGGTGCTGATGAGCCCATCGACATGGTCGCTGTAGGGCCCCACGGTTCCGTTGATGAAGGGCAGTGCGGTGATGCGCTCGTCCCAGGCCTTGAGGGCTGACCGGACATCGCTGTCGGTCATCTTCTGGCCGGGCGGTGCCGTCACCAGCACCGTGGCGGTGGTGTCGGCCGCCTCAGGGAAGGTGACTTTCAACTGGTCCCAGGCGCGGGTCGAACTCGCGCCGGGCACCTTGAATTCGTCGTTGAAGGTGCCGTGGAAAGCTGCTGCGAGGCCGCCGAGGACGAGCAGGACCGCAATCCAGACGCCGAGGGTTCGAAAACGGTGCCGAAAGCTTGCTCGGCCCAGACGATAGAGGAAGGACGACACCGATACTCCTTGACTTCGCTACATTCGATACACCACTGTATCCGATACACTTCTGTATCCAAGTCGGGTGAGAGGTCAACGGACATGTCAGAGACGACTCCGGTGAGTCTGCGGCGCCAGCACACCAAAGAGCGTTTGCTGGCCGCGGCGACAGAGTTGTTCGCTGAGCGCAGTGTGCAGGCGGCGAGCGTCGAGGAGATCTGCGAGCGTGCCGGCTTCACGCGGGGCGCGTTCTACAGCAACTTCGATTCCAAGGACGAGTTGGTTCTCGAACTGGTGCGCCAACGTGGCGCTCAACTCGTTGAGGTCACCAAGAAGGCATTGTCGCTGATCCCGGAGGAGCAACTCGACGGCGACGCGTTGTTGTCGATCCTGTCACGCATCAATGCCGTGCTCGCCGCGGGTCCGGCGATGGATACGAACTGGGTAGTGGTGCGCGTTGAACTGCAGCTCTATGCGCACCGCAATCCCGAGCTTCGTCCGGCGCTGGCCGAGGCGACCTATGCCGTCGCGAGCCTGGCGGCTTCCGAGCTCGGTGCCGTGCTACAGCGGCAGAATGCCACTCTTCGCATCCCGCTGAATCAGCTCATCATCATCATGGATTCGTACTTCGAGCGCAGCCGCTCCTACGAGATACTCGGTGGTGGAAACTATCCGTTGGAGTCCTGGCAGGAGGGGCTGGAACATCTGGTTCGTGCCTTGGTGGTGTTTCCCGAGACTGACGAGTAGCCGACTCCAGTACGGGGCAGGCAGGCTCACCGCCACGGCTCACAACGCTCACGAGAGTATGGACGCACTGAGAACATGCCCTTGTTTGCGCTGGGTGGGTGCCCGCGTCGGTCGGCGTCACTAGTCTGAACACGTGGACGCCAGTCAGACCGGGAATCACAACCTCGCCAACTCCAAACTCACTGTGGTCGGAGCCGGCTCGGTGGGAACCTCGATCGCCTACGCGGCACTGATTCGAGGGTCGGCCCGCCAGATCGCGCTCTACGACATCAACGACAAGAAGGTCCAGGCGGAGGTGCGCGACCTCGCCCACGGCACTCAGTTCACGCCAACGTCGGTTGTGACTGGCGGTTCGGACATCAGTGTGGTGGCTCACTCATCGGGGATCATCATCACCGCGGGGG
>DMIX01000177.1 GCA_003451975.1 Propionibacteriaceae bacterium | reverse complement strand
CGCGCTCGCCCGAGGTTGGGTGAACAGCGTTGCAGGTTAGTGCGGGTCGACGGATCCGGGCAAATCCTCGGCGTGTCGGGGCGGCGCCGGGGTCAACTCTTGAGGCTCGGCCAACCGCTGAGATCAGGGCCTTTGGGCAGGATCCCGGACGGATTGTTATCGGTGTCGGTCAGGTAGTAGTGGCGCTTGATGTGGTCGAAATCGACGGTGTCACCGAAGCCGGGCCGTTGATAGAGATCGCGCAGGTAGTTCCACAGCACCGGCAGTTCGCTCAGCTTGTGCCGGTTGCAGCGGAACAGCCCGTGGTAGACCGCGTCGAAGCGAACCAAAGTGGTGAACAGTCGAATGTCGGCATCGCGAACCGTGTCCCCGAACAGGAATCGACGCGACTCGAGCCGTTGGGAGAGTTGATCGAGGCGGCCGAACAGCCGGTCGTAGGCAGCCTCGTAGCTGTGTTGATCCTCGGCGTAGCCGACCCGATAGACCCCTCGGTTCACGTCAGCGGTGATCTGTTCGGCCAACTCGTCGTGTTCCTCGCGCTGTTCGGGATCGGTGGGCAGTAGCTGTGGTGCGTGCGGCTGGTGATAGTCGACCCATTCGGTGATCAGGTCGGGGCTGAGTTGCGGAAAGTCGTTGGTGACGACCTGCCCGGTGAGGGTGTCGATCAAAGCCGGGACGGTGAACCGTCCGGCATAGGCGGGGTCGGTCGCACGATAGGCCTCGGACAGGTACTCGATGCCCAAGATCGGATCGCGATGGTCGGGATCGAGCCAGAAACGCCAGCCGCGCTCGTCGCGGATCGGATCGACCACAGCCAGCGAGATCACCTGGTCCAGCCCGAGCACACGCCGGGTGAGGTTGGCACGGTGTGCCCACGGGCAGGCCAACGAGATCACCAATCGGTAGCGTCCCGGCTCCAGCGGCCAGCGACCTTGGTCATCGGGCCCTTCGCCGGGTCCGGACGCAGAGTCGCGCGTCACCCGTCCGGTGATCCATTTCGCGCCGCGGGAGGGGGCTGACGCGGCGGGGTTCGTGGCCGGTGAACCGGGGGTTGGTGGCGGCTGGCTCATGCTCTCTCCTGGTGGCGTCGCGATGCTGACTGCACCGATAACGATCACCATGGTGCCTCGAAAACGCAACGCGGCGGCCTGATTCCACACCTGGTGATTCTTCGAACACCGTACTCAGTTGATGATCTTGCTGCGGAATCCGTAGCATGAGCGCCTGTTGTGTACAGGATTCCGCTGTCTTGAGCGGTTTGTTTGTAACAGCTTGATTCCACCTCCGATCTGATCTCGTTTTCAACAAGTCTCGCCCGTAGTCTCTGCACAGCACGAGAGCAGAAGGAGTGACTTGTTCATGTCAACACCAAGCCCGCGCCGAGCGCGAAAGACGCTACTGGCCGTTGCCGTCAGCGTGATGGCCACCGCACTGCTTGCGGTTACTGGTTGCACCACGGGTCAGACTCCCGCAGACGGCGGCTCCGCTGCCCCCGGTGCTCCGCTGGAAAACCTCAAGGTTGCGACCGCCAGCCAGCTCGGCACACTATCGGTCAATCAGGAAGCCGGAATCGCGAACTACCAAGTCGCTGCGCTCTTCCAGGAGGGTCTGCTCGGCTTGGACAACACCGGTGCCTTGGTTCCCGCTCTGGCCGAGTCTTGGTCGCAGACCGATAACAAGGTGTGGAAGTTCGAGATTCGCAAGGATGCCAAGTTCTCCGACGGCACCGCGGTGACCGTGGACGACATCCTGTTCTCCATCAAGATCGCCCGCGACCCCAAGAAGTCGCCGGGCGTCTCGGTCTACTGGCCGACCAACATCACCTCGGTGAAGCAGACCGGCGATTGGGAGATCACCGTCACTCTCGACGCACCGAACAACGCTTTCGGCGCCGATGTGTCCAATGCTGGTGGTCTGTTCGTGACCTCCCAGGCCTTCTACGAGAAGGCGAAGAGCTACGGTTCGGCCACCGACCTGATTGTGGGCACCGGGCCCTACACAGTCACCGAGTTCGATCCCACCAGCCACGTCTCGCTGGCCAAGAACGAGAACTACTGGGGCACCAACGACGGCCCCGCCACCGTGCGCATCGATTTCATCACCGATGATGCGACCCGGCAGGTGGCCTTCCAGCAAGGACAGGCCGACGTCGCCCTCGGCGTCCCGCTGGATCAGTCCGAGCAGTGGGGGACCAACGGCTCCACCGTCGAGTTCTACAGCGACCGCTCCTACCAGGGCCTGACTTTCGATCCCAATGTAGCTCCGTTCGATGACATTCATGTCCGCAACGCGATCGCGATGGCGGTCGACAAGAGCGGCATCGTTGCCGGCATCCTCAAGGGCAAGGCTGAGGCTGCGACCGGTATCGATTCGCCGGAGCAGCTGGCTCCGCTGGTCGGCCTGGACGCGGCCAAGGCCGGCGTCGCGAAGCTGCCCGCGGCATCGTTCTCGATCGATGACGCCAAGGCGGAGCTGGCGAAGTCCAGCCATGCCGACGGCTTCACCACCACGCTGACCTACCCGACCGGTTATCCAGCTGTCGGCAAGGCTTCGCTGGCGATCGCTGATTCGCTGAGCAAGATCGGCATCACCGTCAATGTGAAGGAAGTCACGCTCGATACGTGGCTGAACGATCTGGGTAATGGCAAGGCCGGTCTGGAGTGGATGATCTACCTGCCCACCACGTCGATTCCCAACGAGATCTCCAGCTGGCTGCTGGCTGCCAGCGGTCCGGGGGCAAACCCCGCTAACTGGACCGATGACAAGCTCGCCGCGCAGGTGGCTGCGATCAACTCCATCGACGACAAGCAGAAGCAGTTCGACGAGATCATGGCGACCACCTCGGTGGCTTTGGAGCAGTCGATTTACGTCCCGGTGTATTGGGGTCAGGCTGCGCTGGCCACCCGCAAGGGTGTTGTGGCCAACGACTTCGGTTCGTACACGCTGCAGACCAATTGGGCAGCAGTCTTCACTCAGAGCGCCTGATACCTCTTGGCAACGCTGGTTCAGATAGCCCGTCGGCTCGGCGAACTCCTCGTCGTGCTGGTGGTGCTGTCGATGATCGTGTTCGCGCTGCTCTATTTGATGCCGGGTGATCCTGCTCGGTCTTTGATAGGCGCGCGGCCGGTCAGCCCAGAATTGCTGGCTTCTATTCGGGCCGAGTATCACCTCGATGATCCGATTTGGCAGCAGTATCTGCGCTGGGTGACCGGATTCCTGCACGGCGATCTGGGTACCTCGATCAAGACCGGACTGCCGGTCTCGCAAATGATTCAGGGACGCGCTGAAGTCACCTTGCAGCTGGCAGTGCTGGCTGCGCTGGTGTCTACCGCGATTGGAATTCCGGCTGGCGTCATTGCCGCCCATCGTCAGGGCAGCGGCGTGGATCGCGGCATCAACGCTGCCGCGGTGGCCATGCTCAGCGCCCCTAGCTTCGCCTTGGGCTTGTTGGGGCTGTACGTCTTTGCCGTCTGGTTGGGCTGGTTTCCGGTCTATGGCCTGGGCGATGGCGGGACGCTGGACCTGCTGTGGCATCTGTTCCTGCCGGTCATGACGCTGGCCGCTGGTGTGTTGGCCAGCATCATCAAGGTCACCCGTATCG
>DMIX01000016.1 GCA_003451975.1 Propionibacteriaceae bacterium | reverse complement strand
GTGGCCAGGTCGACGCCATTGGCCTCGGCCATCTTGCGAACCAGCGGGGTGACGTAGACATCGTTACTTTCGTTGGCGCGCGGCGCTGCCGACGCCTGCGCTGCGACAGCGGGGGCCGCAGCGGTAACGGGACTCGGCGCGGCCGGTGCCGGTTGCGCCACGGGCGCGGGCGTCGGTGCTGCGACCGGTGTGGGCGCCGGGCTCGGAGCGGGTGTCGGCTCAGGCGTCGGTGCGGGGGTTGGCCCAGGTGTCGCCGCGGTGGCCTCGGGGGCTGCGGTCACGCTTTCGGACCCGATGAGGCCGAGCACGGCGCCAACAGCGGCGACGGCGTCCTCGGCCACGCGGATCTCGACCAGTACTCCGGAGACCGGTGCCGGAATCTCGGTATCGACCTTGTCGGTGGACACTTCGACCAGGGCCTCGTCGGCGACGACGGTTTCACCAACCTGCTTCAGCCAGCGGGAGATGGTTCCTTCAGTCACCGACTCGCCCAACTGGGGCAGCACGACTTCGGTGGTAGCCGCCGACGCGGACGGCGGTGCAGCGGGTGCCGGCTGCTCGGGTGCTGCCGGTGCCGGGTTCGGGGTCGGCACTGCGGGTGCAGCAGGCATGGCGGAGGCAGCCGACGTCGCGGGCACCACGGGGGCCGCAGGCATCGCAGGAGCGGTGGGCATGGCCGGGGCGGTGGGCATGGCCGGGGCGGTGGGCATGGCCGGGGCGGTGGGCATCGCAGGAGCGGTGGGCATCGCCGGGGCGGTGGGCATCGCGGGCGCCGCTGCAGTCGACTGGCTCTCGGCGCCGGCCTCGCCGGCTTCGCCGATGATGGCCAAGGTTGCGCCGACTTCCGCGACACCGTCCTCAGGCACCACGATCTCCAGCAGGACTCCGGCCACCGGTGATGGCACTTCGGTATCGACCTTGTCGGTGGAGATCTCCACCAACGGTTCGTCAGCAGCGACCTGGTCCCCAACCTGCTTCAGCCAGCGGGAGACGGTTCCCTCGGTGACACTCTCCCCAAGTGCTGGAAGTGGAACGGGAGTGGACATCTCGGATGCTCCTTACAGTTGGTGGCTGATACCAAGGCCAGACTAGCCTCCCGGATCACCTGGTGATATTCGAGCGCGCTCGTGATGCGGGACAGTTCGTTCGCTGCACGCTGATCGACATCCGGACGGGAATACCCCCCAGGGCGTTACTTCGGCTCCCGGCGGTGATCGGTGACAGCCAGAAACGCCCCCACCAGCGCTTCGGCCAATGCTGCCCCGGGTGCCGGTGACAGCCCGGTGTACAGCGAAGCCGCCGTCCCGGCGCAGGCGTACAGGCCGACAATCGGGGTGGCATCTTTGCGTACCACCCGCCAGGCGGCATCCGTCGTGACACCGCCGCGCGTGCCGGTGTCGCCGGGGAAGACCTTCACTGCCCAGAACGGAGGCTTGTCGATCTTGCCCAAGGACGGATTCTTGCGCTTGGCCCGGCCGGCGTCCTCTCGGCCGCCGCGTCCAAAATCGCTATCGTTGCCGCGCCCGGCGAAACTGTTGAAACGCACCACGGTGCCCAGCAGTCCGGCACGATCCAGCCCGGTCGTCTGCGCAAGGTCGTTCAAGGTGTTGGCCTTCACGATCTCACCGGCATCCAGGGCGCGACGGGGAGTGTTTCCCTTCGCCCAGGGACCCAAGGCCGTCGCCTGACGATGACGCTGATCCATGATCAGGTAGGACGGCACGGCACGCACCGCACGACTGTGGTCGTACATGGTGCGCCCGACCTCGTAACTGCTGCTGGTCTCGTCGAGGAAACGGTCCCCGGCTGAGTCCACCAACAGACTGTGCGGTGCCGCCAGGGCCTCGCTCACCGAATAGGCGCCGCCATCGACCATGACCACCGGAACCCACCAGGCGTCGCTCAGATTGCCGGTCGCTGCGCCCAGCCTCATGGCCAACTCGATGAGCTTGCCGTCGCCGATGCGCTCCGAGGTTGTGGTCCAACTGCTGCTGGTGGGCAGCGGCAAATACTCCTGGCGCAGGTCCTCATTGGATTCGAAACCGCCGCCGGCTAGGAGCACTCGGTGGGCCGGTACCTCGGTCCGCACACCTTCTCGATTCACCACGACGCCCGTGACACCGTTCTCGTCGCTCAGTAGGTCGGTGACCGGTGAGTTCAGCCACAGTTCGACACCGTTGGCCACGGCGCGATGCAGCAGATGAGCCACCAGCGAGTCGCCACCACCACTGGTCGGACGCGGCAGCGGCAGTGTTAGCGGGAGTCGGGCCATCGTCTCGGTGATGCCCCCGGTCGGCCGTCCGAGCGCCTGCTCGGTCTCACCGCGCAGGCGGCGATCCAAGGGGCCGGTCTGCAGGGTCCGTCCATGCACCTTGGCCCCGGGTAACACCGGATAACGATCACCTGCACCCTTGGCGATGCTCAGCGGCAGTTTGGAGGAAACCAGCCAGCGAGCCAGTTTCGGCGCCGTCCGGACGAAGGCAGCGCGTCGCGCCGCATCGGACGGATCAGCCACCGCCCCCATCAGGGCCTGCAGGTACTCGGCTGCCTCGGCGACCGAATCGGCCAAGCCTGCCTTCTCCTGCAGGGGGTTCGCCGGCAGCCAGAACTCGCCGGAGCCACCCGCAGTATTGCCGCCAGCGGCTGCTGCGGCATCCACGACGAGCACGCTGTCACCGAGGCGACGCGCCGCGGCTGCCGCGAGCAATCCGGCCGCGCCGGCGCCGACAACCACCAGATCGGTGGCGCGAGTTGCCATATCAGTTGGCCCGGGCGTGGGCGAGTGCAATCAGGGTGCGCACGCTCATGCCGGTTCCACCAGTGGTGACGTAGCCGTGCTCGGCCGCATCGTTGAATGCCGGGCCGGCGATATCGAGGTGGGCCCACGGCGTGTCCTCGGGCACAAAGGTGGACAGGAAGGCCGCAGCTGTCAGTGCACCGCCGTAGCGATCTCCGGTGGACTTCACATCGGCCACCTTCGACGCGAGTTTCGGGGCAGCATCGTCGGTGATCGGAAGCTGCCAGAACAACTCGCCGGCCGCCTCGGCGGCGTCCAACACCATATCGGCGGTCTCATCGTCGCGGGCCATCAACCCGGCCACTTGAGTTCCCAGCGCCACCATGCAGGCGCCGGTGAGCGTGGCCACATCGACGACCAGGTCAGGCTTCTCACTGCTGGCCTTGGCCAAGGCGTCTGCGAGCACCAAGCGGCCTTCGGCGTCGGTGTTGCCGTTCTCCACGGTGGAACCGTTGAACATGGTCAACACATCGGAGGGACGGTACGCCGTGCCCGACGGCAGGTTCTCGGCGAGCGCCGCCCAGGCCGTCACCTGAATGCGCAGGCCAAGTTTGGCGATGGCGTTCACCGCTGCGATCACCGAGGCAGCACCGGCCATGTCGCACTTCATGGTGTACATGCCGTCCTGGGTCTTGAGATCCAGGCCACCGGCATCGAAGGTGATGCCCTTGCCGACCAGCACCAGGTGGAACCGTGCGCCCCGCGGCGCGTAGGCGACCTTCAACAGCCGTGGTTTGCGGGACGATCCACCGCCGACGGCGAGGATGCCGCCGAAACCGTCGCGCTCCAAAGCCTTGTCGTCCCAAACATCGATGGCCACCTTGGAGCCTTTGGTGACCGCGCGTGCGGATTCCACGAAGGTCTCCGGGTAGAGCAGGTTTGCCGGCGTATTGACCCAATCCCGGGCCTGCAGCACGGCCTCGGCGGTGACCTGCGCGAGATCGAGGGCCTGCTTGGCGTCCGGCTTGCGGCTGGTGGAGACCACCGTGATGGCGCCGATGCCCGGCGTCTCGGTCTTGGTGGGTCCGTAGTGATAGCTGCCCAGCAGGGCGCCCTCGGCTGCGCCTTTGATGATGGACGGCTCAGTGGTGTCCAGGCTGAGTGTCACCTGATGCGGCTTGTCCGCGGGCAGCCCGGCGATCATCCGAACCGCAGCCCCGGCAGCCCGGCGAACCTGCTCGGCGGTGACATCGATCGGGCCCACACCGACCACGACCAGACGGATGCCGCCCGGCAACGCGAGCAGCGCACAGGTGCCCGTCTTCGACGATGCACCGAGTGTCTTGGCGAGACTGAGCACGTCGGTGCCCAAAGCCTTGGTCGTCGCCTTGGCCAGATCCTCGGACAGACCCACCAGCAGATCGCCGTCCTGGGCCTCGGCGAGGCCGACCACCAGCATCCCGGGGTCTGACGCTGCGCCGGTGGCGAGCTTGATGGTGGGAAGGCTGAAGCTGAACACGTTTGCTTCCTTCTCGACTAGGTGTAGACCGCAACGACCCTAGGCTACTTCGGTTGGGCCTGGCGATGTAGGGGATCCTGTGTGCGGGTTTCCCCCCACAGGCCTCCTGATGGCTAACGTGTACACCCGACAGGAGGCACCATGACCGAACCACTCCATTCCCCGCTTCATGACCGCCACGTGGAAGCCGGCGCGACCTTCTCCGAGTTCGGAGGCTGGCTGATGCCGCTGCAGTACGGCGGGGTGGTAGGCGAACACCGCGCCGTCCGGAACTCGGTGGGGGTATTCGACGTCAGTCACCTGGGAAAGATGCGGGTGCGTGGTGTTGGCGCCGCCGATTTCGTCAATCGGATGGTCACCAACGATCTGCGACGCATAGGCCCTGGCCAGGCGCAATACACCCTGTTGTGCACCGCCGACGGCGGCGTGGTGGACGACATGATCGCCTACCTGTTCAGCGATGACGAAGTCTTCATCATTCCCAACGCGGCCAACACTGCGACCGTGGCCGAGGCCTTTGCCGCCGCCGCGCCGGAGGGGATCACCGTGACCAACGAGCATCGCGACTATGCGGTGATCGCCGTGCAGGGCCCGGAATCCGATGAACTCCTGGCCGAGTTGGGGCTGCCCACCGATCAGGACTATATGAGCTTCGCGGTTGCCCAACTCGGCGGTGTCGAGCTGACGGTGTGCCGCACGGGTTACACCGGAGAGCGCGGCTACGAGTTGGTGGTGCCTGCAGCCGCCGCCCTGGCGGCATGGGACGCGGTGGTCGCTGCCGGCCAGCATCATGCGCTGCAGTTGTGTGGCCTGGGTGCCCGCGACACGCTGCGAACCGAGATGGGATACCCCTTGCATGGCCACGAATTGAGCCTCGACATCAGCCCGGTGATGGCCAATGCCGGCTGGGCCGTCGGGTGGGACAAGGCGGAGTTCGTCGGCGCCGAGGCGCTCCGTGCGCAGCGGCAGACGAAGACCGGGCCGCTGCTGCGAGGGCTGAAGGCGCTGAGCCGGTCCATCCCGCGTCCCGACATGGAAGTGCTGGTCCGTGGCGAGGCCGTCGGGCAGGTGACCTCCGGCACCTTCTCACCGACCCTCTCCCACGGCATTGCCCTGGCGCTGCTTGACCGCAGCGTCCATCTCGGCGATGTGGTCGAGGTCTCCGTCCGCGGCCGCCACGAGCCCTTCGAGGTCGTCAAGCCCCCCTTCGTCACCCCCGGCGTCCGCTCCGCGTAGCCCTTCGCTACACGTACTGTCACGTTGCTACCTCTGCGCCTGTAGCAACGTTACGCAGGTGTAGCGAGGTGGGAGTGGGATACCCTCAGGGGTATGCAGGTGATGGGTGACGGACGCGAACTGGACGTGGAACTGTCCGCTCCGGTTCGCAACGAATGGCAGCGGCTGCGTGACTGGCCGCGGCGACGGTGGGTCGTCGCGGGGCTGAGCGCTGTGTCTGTGGTGGCATTCAT
>DMIX01000390.1 GCA_003451975.1 Propionibacteriaceae bacterium | reverse complement strand
GAGTGGGGTTTCGACGGGCTGGTCATGAGTGACTGGTTCGCCGTGTCCGACCGTCCGGCCGGAATCGCAGCCGGCATGGATCTGGAGATGCCGGCCAGCGACCATGCCTGGGACGCCCGAGTGCGCGCCGCCGTCGCCGACGGCACCCTCGCCGAGGCCGACCTCGACCAGGCGTGCATTCGCGTGGTGGAACTGGCGCTGCGCACAGTCAGCGGTCGCCGCGTCCATAACGGCGCGGTGGACTTCGACGCCCATCACGGGCTGGCCCGGCGCGCGGCCGCCGCCGGCACGGTGCTGCTCACCAATGACGGGGTGCTACCGCTGGCAGGCTCGGAGAAGATCGCGTTGATCGGTGCCTTCGCTCACACACCGCGCATACAGGGAGCCGGTAGCTCACTGGTCAACCCCACGCGCGTCGACACACTGCTCGATGAACTGCGACAGCGGCTGGGTGATCGACTCTCCTATGCGCCCGGATATGATCCGCAAACCGGCGAGACCACTGCTGAGCTGCTGGCTGAGGTCCGTGCCGTCGCAGCCGAGGCCGACGTCGCCGTCTTGGTCGTCGGACTGACCGACGGTGAAGAATCCGAGGCCTTCGACCGCACCCATCTGCGACTGCCGGAGGCCGCCGACACCCTGGTACAGATCGTGACCGCGGTCAATCGACGCAGCGTGGTGGTGCTGGTGAACGGTGCCCCACTGGAACTGTCGTGGGCAGATCAGCCGGCCGCCCTGGTGGAGGCCTACCTCGGTGGGCAGGCCGGTGGAGCGGCCCTGGCCGACATCCTGCTGGGCGATGCCGAGCCAGCTGGGCGGCTGGCTGAGAGTTTCCCGGTCAGCGTGGCCGAACTACCGGCGTCGGCAACTTTCGCCACCACGCCCACCCAGGTGCGCTATCTGGAGACCTGCCAGGTGGGATATCGCTTCCACGACAGCTTCGCCGTCGCGCCGCGCTTCTGCTTCGGGCACGGGCTGAGCTACACCAGTTTCGAATACGGTCCGGTGAAGGTCAGCGGACGCGGCACCGATCGCACCATCACCGTGGAGATCACCAACACCGGTGCCAGGGCCGGCACTGAGGTGGTGCAGCTTTACGTGCACCCGCTGAGTTCAGCTGTGCATCGTCCCGAGCAGGAGCTGAAGGCCTTCGCTACCGTGCACCTTCAGGCAGGTGAGAGTCGGCGGGTGAGCCTTGAACTGAACTCACGCAGCTTCGCCGTCTACGACGTCGCCGATTCCGCCTGGCGCGTCGAAGGCGGGAGTTACGAGATCCGCATCGGGGCGTCTTCCCGAGACATTCGCGGCAGCGCGAAACTGACCATCAAGTCCGACGACGTTGTGCACGACGTGGCGGGCCCGGCCTCCGCAATCGCCTCCGAGGCGGAGTTCGCCCTGCTGTTGGGCGGCCCAGTGCCGACGCCGCGTCCGCTGTGGCCACTGCACGAGGACTCCACCATCGCCGACCTCACCGGGACCTGGCTGGGAGCCGCCTGCGCGCGGTGCTGTTGACCGTAGCCAATCGCACCCTGGGCCTGACCGAGGACCATCCCGATGCCGCCTTGATCTATGGAGCCTTCGACGAAATGCCCCTGCGCACCCTGGTGGCCCGATCCGGCGGCAAGCTCGGCTTCCGCGGCCTGGCCGCGCTGCTGGCAGTGCTCAATAGCCTGGGCAAGCCCCGCCAGCAGCGCTGAGGTTCAGACCTCCGCAAGTGCCTCGGTCGGTGCGGCCTTCGCGGCCCGGCGTCCGGGCAGAATCGAGGCCAGCGCTGCCGCGCCCACCGCAACCGCGATCATGATGACGGTCTGGGTTCCGTTGACGGCGAAGGTCACCGAGTCCAAGCCCATCGAGTTGGCCGTGGCGGTCACGGCCAACCAGCCGAAGAATCCTCCGGCCACCAGACCCACAAGGAGCCCCACCGCTGTCACCTGAAGCGCCTCGATGGTCAGCATCGAGCGCAGCGAACCGGCCTGCAGACCCAAGGCCCGCAGCAGTGCCGATTCCCGCGAGCGTTCGATGACCGACAGACTCAAGGTGTTCCCCACCCCGACCAGGGCAATCAACACCGCGACACCCAACAGGCCGGTGGTGATCGCCAGCAGGACGGTGAAGACCTGCTCCATCATCGCCGCCTGCGGGACGGACCCCGAGATCAGCTCCTGGGAACCAGCGATGTCAGCCGCGGCAACCATCACCGAAACCGCCTGGGTGCGATCAGGCACCGACAGCCACACCACGGCATCAGGAGTCACCGAGCCAAGCTTGGCCAAGGTAGCCGCCGAGACCAGAGCCTGGTCGTAATCGACCAGCCGAGAAGTGTGTACCGTCACGGTGACCTTCCGGCCATGATCGGTGAGGGTGACCTGCTTCGGGAGCTCTTTCGCCGCGTACTTGTTGATCAGCACCTCGTCGTCGGCGACAGTCTGGGTGATCCCGGTCGCACCGGGGATGCCGTCGCGATAACCCAACACCAGCAGAGTCTGCTCCTTGTTGACTGTCGCTGTGGTGGCCGGCAGAGCGACCGCATCGTCCACGCCAGGAATGTTCCTGAGTTTCGCGATGGCCGCAGCAGTGACCGACTCAGGTGGCGACCCTTGCGGAGCCCCGGAGACCTGGAGGTCGACCGGGTATTGCACCGCCAACTCCTGATTCACCGTTGCCTGCAAGCTTGCCGTAGCAACCTGCAAAGTGATCATCAAACCCAGCGCGAGCATCAAGGCGGTGGCGGTAGCCGTGGCCCGCTTCGGATTGCGCTCGGCATTGTCGGCGGCCAGTCGGGGCACGGTGCCCAGGAGACGAACTCCGGCGCCAACCGCACGCAGCAGGCTGGGCACGAACAGCGGTCCACCCAGCAGCACGCCCAGCGAGATCAGCGCGCCGGCACCGATGGCGACTCCCAAGGCGTAGGAGTCCTTCCACACCACGGCCACCACCGCTAGTGCGGCACCGCCCAGGAGCAGTAGCACGCAGATAATGGTGCGCACCACCGGAATGTGCCGCTGGTCGGTGTCGGCGGCCGAAGGACGCAACGCCTCCAGCGGCATGACCCGGGTTCCGCGAACGATCGGGACGAAGGCGGCCACCACCGTGGCCAACACACCGAGTCCGAAGGCCGCTGCCAGTTGCGGCCAGGGCAAAGCCAAGCCCCAGAACAGGGCTGTGCTCCACGCAGTGATGCCCGCAGCAATTCCGATCCCCATGGCCAGACCCAGCAGGGATCCCACCACGCCCAAGATCAATGCCTCGGCGAAGAAGCGCCGCCGTACCTGCTGGCCGGAGGCTCCGACTGCCCGCAGCAGACCGACCTGGCGGCGACGCTGCGCCACCGTAATCGCGAAGGTGTTGGCGATGGTGATCATGCCCACCACCATTGCGATGGCCGCGAAGCCCCACAGGATGTTGGCGAACACGTCGAAGTCGGCCACGATCGTGGCGACCTCCTTGGCAATGTAAACCGAGCCCGCCTCGACGGTGGCCTTCGGTGCAACCGACTTCAGCCGGAATCTCAGCGTCTGCACCAGTTGATCAGCGGTGGTTCCGTTTGCGGCCTTGACCGTCCAGGTGTGGGCGACTTGGGAAAGATCGCCGTCGCGGACGAAGAAGCTGTCAGCGGCGTAGCCGGTCTTCGCGAACAAACCACTCGGCTCGTTCGTCAGTCCGACCACGACCAGTGAGTTGTCGCCGCCGGCCGCGCGTAACCGGTCGCCAACTCCGACCGACAAGCTCTTGGCCGCTCCGGCACTGAGGACAACCTCGTCGGGCTTCGTCGGCCAGCGTCCCTGGGTCAGCGATGCCCAACGCAGGCCGTCCGGGGGTACGTTGACGAGATTGAGCATCTGCGACACCGCCTGGTCGGTGGCGACCACACTGCTCGTGACCACGGGTGCGCTGAGGGCGACCCCAGCGGTGTCGGCGATGGCGGAACCAATCGCGCTGTTCGGGGCTGCGTCGTGGGGCAACGAAACCACGACATCGGCTTCGGCGACCGCCACATTCATCGACTTGCCCTGGGCCTCGCCCTCAGTGGCGGTCAGTACCGATGAACCGGCAAGGAAGGCGACACTGATGGCGATGGCCACGATGGTGGCCAGGAATCGACCGGGATGGTGTCGAACCTCGGAGAGTGCTTGACGGAACATCAGGCGCCCAGCTTTGCGGTGGCGGCCTGAATGTCAGCGGTGCTGGGTCCGGCCAGATCGGCGACGATGCGTCCGTCCGACAGCAGGACGGTGCGTCCGGCGAATGCGGCGGCATTGGCGTCGTGGGTGACCATGACGATGGTTTGATCCAGTTCGAGGCTGGTGCGCTGCAGGTAGTTCAGTAGCTCATGGCCCGCGCGGGAATCCAGCGCCCCGGTCGGTTCGTCGGCGAAGACGACCGCAGGCGAGGTGATCAGTGCCCGGGCGATTGCCACCCGCTGCTGCTGTCCGCCCGAAAG
>DMIX01000127.1 GCA_003451975.1 Propionibacteriaceae bacterium | reverse complement strand
ACCCAGATGACCTTCGGCTTCAGCCGAGACGATGCGGGCAAGTTCTTGGACGCCTACTACGAGAAGAAGATCTACGAAAACGATCCCTTCGCCCGTCTGGATCAGATCGGTGTCGGCAAGCTGGTGCAGACCGCCGTCGAACTGGGCAAGCAGACCCGTCCCGACATCAAGTTGGGTATCTGTGGCGAACATGGTGGCGACCCGTCGTCCATCGAGTTCTGCCAGCAGGTCGGCCTGAACTACGTGTCCTGCTCGCCGTTCCGAGTGCCGATCGCGCGCCTGGCGGCAGCGCAGTCCGCGCTCAAGGCGCGCGGCTGATCGATCGCGAACGCAGTGGGGCCCGGTCAACCGACCGGGCCCCACTGCGTTGCGGTGGTGAACGGTGAGACATCAACGCGGTGCATCCTGCTGACGCGTCGTCATCCGGGCTGGTCAAGGGGTGATCGCGGCACTGATTTCGGACCGGTGGCTGCGCGTCCTACCCTTGCCGACACCGGCGAAGGGTGAGACTGGATGGGTGGATAGACGAGCCTTTCTGATCGGAGCCGGGGCACTGGTGCTTACCGGCTGCGCACAGACCCGACCCGCTGCAGAGGTGAGCGCATCGCCCAGTGCGACGGCCTCGCAGTCCCCGATCGTGATCGGAGTGGACACCACCATGGTGGGCACAGTGCTGGGCCAATTGCTCGCCGGGAGTGTGGGTCCTGGCGCTTCGGCACAGGCCATGGGCGCGGATTGGTTCGCCATTCTGGGCGGCGGCACCCTGGTCGCTGCTGCGGTGTACGGGCTCACCGCCTGGAACGAACTCAGCGAATCGGAGGACCCCACCGACAACCTCGTGCAGGACTTGGCCGATCTGGTTGATCCGGAGATCACCGTGATGAATCCCGGCTCCACCGACGGTGGTCTGGTGTGGATGACCTCGGCGCAATCAGGGGTGGGAACCTTGGAGAATCTGGCGGCCTGGTCCAACGGCAAGGCGGCCGCGATTCCGAGCTGGGGCAATGAGCGAGCCGACGGGCTGCTCGGCTTGAACGCGATTTACGGCACCGCGTTCACCGCCAGCGTTCAGGACGACCCGACCGCACGGGCGAAGCTGGTGGCGTCCGGGCAGGCCGGCGTCGGAGCCTTCCGACGGACCGAATATCTCGGCGAGGTGGACCTAGTCGAACTCACCGACCCTGACCAGATGAGCGCCGCTGATCCCGTGTTGCTACTGGTGAACACGGCCTTCGTGAACGCAGCCCCGCAGTCGGTGCTGAAGCTCACTGGTGTTGTGGACAAGCTCACCACCGACGACCTGGTGGCAATCCAGCGCCAGATCGCCCAGGGCAGCACGCGGGCCGCCCAATCCTGGTTGACCGCCAACGGCCTGGCGTGACGGGCGACCAGCATCCCGGAGCCGGTGGCTGGGGGGCTCAGTAGCCGCTGGACCGGCCGCCAGCGAGTACGGTGGCAGTACCGGACAGCCCCAGTCGGGTGGCGCCGGCGTTGATCATCGCTACTGCGGTATCCCAATCCCGAATGCCTCCGGAAGCCTTGACGCCCAGCCGTCCGCCGACGGTGGCGGCCATCAATGCCACGGCGTGCACCGAGGCCCCGCCTGCGGGATGGAAGCCGGTGGACGTCTTCACGAAATCCGCGCCGGCAGCCTCGGCTGCCCGGCACGCAGCGACGATCTCATCGTCGGTGAGGGCCGCGGACTCGATGATCACCTTCAACACCAGGGGGCTGGGAACAGCATTGCGAACCGCGAGGATCTCGGTGCGGGTCTGATCGAAGAGTCCGGCCTTCACCAAGCCCAGATCGATGACCATGTCGACCTCGTCAGCACCGTGGGCGACGGCCTCGACGGCCTCGGTGGCCTTGGTAGTGGCGGTGTGCTTGCCCGAAGGAAAACCGCAGACGGTGGCGACCTTGACCTCGCCCAGACCGACCGTGACCGGCAGCATCGACGGTGAAATGCAGATCGAATAGGTGCCTAGGCTCACCGCCTCGGCGGCGAGGGCTTCGACGTCGGCTGCGACCGCAGTGGGTGCCAGCAGCGTGTGGTCGACATATTGGGCGAGTTCAGCAGGTGTAATGCTCACTTGATAGACCTTAGCCGGACTTCGTGCCCCGTGCTCTGGAGGTGACTTGGTCGGTGCGCAGGGAGAACTGCCTGCGGTACGTGAGTGGTGAGATTCCGGTGAGCCTGCGGAAGTGATCGCGCAGCACCACCGCAGAGTTGAAGCCCACCAGGCCGGCTACGCGTTCCACGGGTTCATCGGTGGTCTCCAGCAGTTCGCGGGCGGCCAGGATCCGCTGCTGCGTGAGCCAGTGGTGGGGGGTGGTGCCGGTCTCGGCGGCGAAGCGTCGGGCGAAGGTACGTTCGCTGAGGTTGGCGCGACTCGCCAGCGTTGCCACGGTGTGGGGTTGCGCCAGATTGCCTTTGGCCCAGTCGAGTAGCTCGGCAAATCCGTCGCTGGCGCACTCCGGTACCGGGTTGGGGACGTATTGCTGCTGGCCGCCGTCGCGCTGGGGTGGCACCACCATGCGGCGCGCGATGCGATTGGCGGCCCCGGCTCCGAGTTCGCGACGCACCAGGTGCAGACAGGCGTCCACGGCGGCGGCTGTTCCGGCACTGGTGATGATCTGGCCGCTATCGACGAACAGCACATTCGGGTTCACCCTCGCCTGCGGATAGTCACGTTGCAGCTTGTCGGTGAACATCCAATGAGTCGTGCACTCCAGGCCGTCCAGCAACCCGGCGGCACCCAGAATGAAGGCGCCAGAACACATGCTCAGGAGGACGGCGCCGTCGCGGTGGGCGGCCCGGATCGCCTCAAGAGTCTCAGGAGGGTAGCTGCCATGGCGGGAGATCGCCGTGGCGGCGACCACGACCAGATCGCTACCGGCGACGGCGTCCAGACCGAGTGGGGCGACGAGTTGCATGGCGCTGGTGGTTTCGGTGCTCAACGGTCTGCCGGGCGCGGCGGCGCACACTCGGAAGTCGAAACTCGGCAGTCCGTCGCCGGTGCGGTCGATGCCGAACACCTCGACGGGCACTCCGAACTCGAAGAATGCGACCGGCTCGGTCAGGATCACGCTCACCTGGGTGATGGCCATGCATCGCAGCATAGTGGCGCTAATCCTTCGATACATGACATTGCAGCCACTGGTGGCAGCTTTACTCCTATAGAAGGATTACTGCCATGACGCAGCTTCTGGTCTTCGCGGCCCTCGTGGTTCTCCTGGTGGCGGCACTCCAGCCTGCCCACTCGAACCGCTGGCGTCCGGGGCTCTCGCGAAGCAATGACAGAGATTGGGCGCGACTGAACGACGAACTCGACCTCCTGGCGAGCGTCGACCAGCGCCCCAACTCGTGGCCGTCGGAGGCAGAATCGTCGAGCCAGGACGAAGATCTGTCGCAGGCGGCCTGAACGGGATGGGCGAGGCGCGACCACAGCCGAGCCCATCCCGCCCGGTGATGCGTGCTACGACTCCCGGTGGTGCATCATCAGCCGCAGGCTGAGGAATCTCATCAACGTGGCGACCGCATTGGCCACCACCAGCACCATCACCTCCACCCAGCGCCCGGCCGTCGGCCACGAGGTGGACAGCAGCCACAACGAACCCGACGTCAGACCGAGAGCCAATCCGAACGCCACCAGGCCACCGAGCTGATGCTTCAGTGCGTCCTTGCGTCCGGAGATACCGAAGGTGAATCGTCGATTGGCTGCAGTATTCAACACCGCAGTGATGAGCAAGGCGGCCAGATTGGCTGCCTGGGCGCCCAGCGGACGCAGCAGCAGGTACAGCACGAAATAGGCAGCTGTGCTGGCCACGCCGACGGCCGCGAAACGCAGCATCTGCGCCAACATGCCACGCGGTACCCCAGGAACGGTCGATGCCAACTCCGCTCGAGCCAGCTCGGCCCGCACTCGATCCAGCGGGATGCTGCCGACCGCGAAGCCACGCAGCAGCCGCCACACCCCGCGGAGATCCTCGGTCGCGGTGGCCACGATGTCCACGGTGCTGCCTGGATCATCGACCCAGTCGACCGGGACCTCGTGGATCCGCAAGCCCGCGCGCTCGGCCAGCACCAGCAACTCGGTGTCGAAGAACCAGTTGTTGTCCTCCACCAATGGCAGCAGCTGCTCGGCGACATCGCGGCGCATCGCTTTGAAGCCGCACTGAGCATCAGAGAACGATGCCCCCAGACTGGCTTTCAGGATCAGGTTGTAGGACCGTGAGATGAACTCACGTTTCGGGCCCCGCACCACGCGCGAGCTGCGGCTGAGTCGTGACCCGATGGCGATGTCGGAATGGCCGGTCACCAGCGGTGCCACCAGGGGAAGCAAGGCCTTCAAGTCCGTGGACAGATCCACGTCCATGTAGGCGACCACATCGGCATCGGAGGCCAGCCACACGTGGCGCAGTGCTCGACCGCGTCCCTTGGCGTCCAGGTGAACCACGCGGACGTGTTCATGACGGGAGGCCAACCGCTGCGCGATTTCCAACGTGGTATCGGTCGAAGCGTTGTCGGCGATCACCACCCGGTAGTCGTAGGGGAACGTTTGAGCCAGGAAGGAGTCCAGGCGAAGCACCGACGCCGCCAGATCCTGTTCCTCGTTGTAGACCGGGATGATCACATCCACGCTGGCCGTACGCAGCGGCTGAGGCTTCAGCTCAGGCATCGGCAGGACCGTATTCATCGCCGTCACCTCAGTTCGCCGTGAGGTCGTAGGGGGTGACGCCGTCCACGGTCTGGGCGGTGTAGTTCTCCGAGACCCAGGTAGCGATCTGACTGCCCACATCGGAGCCGCCGTTCGACTGCCCGACCTCACCACCGATGTAGTAGTGGATCTTTCCGGCGGCCACATCGGCCTGGAACTCGGCCAAGGTGGGCGAGGGGTCCGAACCGTTGAAGCCACCGATGGCCATGACCGGCGCGTTGGCGGCCAGTTGGTAACTGGCCGCGTTCTGTGATCCGGTGGTGGCAGCCACCCAGGTGTAGTCCGAACTGTTAGCGCTCAGCAGCGCCAGGACCTGGTCGGACACAGTGGCGCCGTTGAGCAATCCGCCCATTCCGCCGCCGTCGTTGCCCCCGGTGGGGCCACCGTCGGTCTGAGTCGGCGCGGTACCTGTCTGAGTGCCATTCTGGGACGGCGGCTGCCCGCCGCCGGGTCCACCACCCGTGCCACCACCCATTCCGCCGCCGGGACCGCCGCCCGTGCTGCTCACCGGACCAGCAGTCACGATCGATCCGGTGTGAGCGGTGGCCGCAGTGTTGATCGAGTAGGCGGCAGGCCCGAGCAGGCCGGCCACTACGGCAAGGACCAGCGCCGCGCCGGCCAGCCTTCGAGGAAGCTGATCGGCCCAGATCATGGTCAGGCCGGCCACGGTGCTCAGGCCGAACGCGGCCCAGCCCAGGTAGGTGTACCAACTTCCTGCCTGCATCAGCAGGACCAGGGCCCACAAGCCAGTGCCGATGCTGGTCGCGCCCAGTGTCACCCGAGCCGCCCAGTGCCCGCGGTTGGCCCACAGCGCGGCACCACCGATGGCCACAGCACCGCCAATGGCAGGGGCCAGTGCCACGGTGTAGTAGTCGTGGTAGATGCCGGCCATGAAGCTGAAGACCAGCGCTGTGACGGCCAGCCAGCCCAGCCAGATGATGGCTCCACCGAGTAGTGCCTGCTGCGGAGTTTGAGTGCCGGGGCTCGCGTCGGGATCTGCCGTCGTGCTGTGCACCGACCTGATGTGCGACCCGATCGCCACCACGATCGCGCCGGCGGCCAGGATCAGGGCTGCCGGAATCAGCCAGGAGACCATGCCTCCTGAGACGCCTTCGAACATCCGGAGAATGCCCGTGGAGCCCCAATTCCCGCCACCGCCGCCGACCGAGCCGGTCTCGTCGCCGGTGAGGCGACCCAGACCGTTGTAGCTCAGGATCAACTCGATGATCGAGTTGTTTTGCGAACCCCCGATGTAGGGACGCAGTGAGGCCGGGGTGAGTTCGACGGCGGCCAAGTACCACGCGAACGAGGCGACCATGGTGACGAATGCCACCAGCAGGTCGACCAGCTTCTTCTTCCACGATGCCGGGGCGGCGAACCAATAGGCCACGACCAGCGCCGGCAATACCAGGAATGCCTGCAACATTTTGGTGAGGAAGCCCAGCCCGATCGCCACGCCGGCCAGGGCCAGCCAGCCGCGAGAGGCGCGTTCGGTCGCGCGGACGGTGAAGTAGGACGCCATCAGCATGGTGAAGACCAGCAGCGCATCAGGATTGTTGAAGCGGAACATCAAGGTCGCCACCGGCGTCAGGGCGAAGACCACCGCGCCGGCCAGGGCCGCCCAGTGGGCACCGCGGGAGCTCAGCGGGTTCGTGCTGGCCGCACCCCGCCAATTCAGCAGGCTGCGACGGACGGTGGCGTACAGCACACCGACACTGGCCACTCCGAGCAAAGCCTCGGGCACCAGGATGCTCCAAGAACTGAGCCCGAACAGCCGCACCGACAGCGCCATCAGCCAGATGGCTGCCGGTGGCTTGTCGACGGTGATGGAGTTGCCGCCGTCCAGGGATCCGAAGAACCAGGCGGTCCAGTTCTCCGATCCGGCCTGGGCAGCGGCGGAGTAGAAGGAGTTGGCGTAGCCGGAGGCGGACAGCCCCCAGATGTAGAGAATGCCGACCCCGACCAGCAGTGCCAGCACGCTGCCGCGTGCTATCCAGTCTGGACGGTCATCGACATAGCCGTAGCGCGGTGGTTTCGCGTCATCGGCCTGCGAGCCGGCCGGGGGCTTGATCTCAGTGAGGGTCATGCCTCCAGAGAAGCGGCTCGCGCTGAGTGTGCCTGATGGTGTTCCTGTGAGCCTCTTGTGAACCCTGAGCCGTTCAGGGGCACGGGGCTCAGACCAGCGGTACCTGGATGGTGAATCGGGCGTAGCCAGGTTGCGAGTCCAGACTGACCGCGCCGCCGTGAGCCTTCATCACAGCGGCCACGATGGCCAGCCCCAGGCCGGTGGAGGAGCCGCTGTCTTGGCGTACCCGGCTGACGTCGGCGCGGGTGAAGCGTTCGAACACCGTGGACTGGATCTCGGCAGGAACGCCGGGGCCGTTGTCTGTCACGGAGATCACCGCGAAGCCGCCGTCGGTCGTCAACTCGGTCTCGACCGAAGTGCCCGCCGGTGTGTGGGTACGGGCATTGGCCAGCAGGTTGGCCACCACCTGATGCAGCCGGTTCGGATCGGCGCTGGCGAGGATCTCGTGATCAGGAATGTTCAACGACCACCGCCGGTCGGAGTCGGCGGCGCGCGCGTCGCTGACGGCATTCAGCACCAGCTCGGTCACGTCGACCGGCTGCAGATCCAAGGTCGGCTGGGAGTCCAAACGGGCCAACAGCAGCAGGTCCTCCACGAGCGCCGACATCCGATCGGACTCCGCCTCGATGCGTCCCAGGGCATAGGCGGCATCCTGCGGCAGTTGCTCCTCGCTGCGCCGGGTCAACTCGGCATAGCCACGAATCGAAGCCAGCGGATTGCGCAGTTCGTGGGAGGCATCGGCGACGAACTGGCGCACCTTGGTCTCGCTGCGATGTCTGGCCGCCAGCGCGTTCTCCACGTTGTCGAGCATGTGGTTGAAGGCAGCGCCGACTCGTCCCACCTCGTTGCCAGGGTTGGCATCGCCGGGGGCCACCCGGATCGGCACCTGGCCGTCGCCGCGCTCCAAAGGCAGGGTGGACACCTGGGTGGCCGCGGCGGTCAGCCGATTCAGTGGACGCAGGCTGGCCTCGACCACACGTTGAGCGGCCAGGAACGCTCCGACGATCATCACGGCGCTCAGCAGTGCGGTCATAACGATTTGGCTGGTCAACGGCGAGGTGACATCGCTCAATGGCAGGGCGACCAAGGTGTAGCTGGGCTGGGAATGCACCAGAACCCGATACAGGCCCTGGC